>NZ_JAMYOR010000024.1:0-83669 GCF_040319965.1 Mesorhizobium sp. M0830
CCTACCCCCTCAACCCCCCCCTGGGGGGGGGTTGTTCGCAAACCCCCCCAACACCTCCCCAACTGGCCGGGGCCGGCTACCGGGGCTGGGCATTCCCGGTCCCCCCGGCCCCGGCAACGCGGGGGCCCGGGCATGATGGCCACCTCTATCATTTCTGCAGTCAAGGCTGCCGCACGAAGTTCGTCGCCGAGCCGGAAAAATTCCTGACTGCCACCGATCCGGTCTGCGGCATGAGCGTCGATCGTGCGACAGCCAGGCACTTCGTCCGCCACGAAGGCCGTGGCTTCTACTTCTGTTCCGCTGGCTGCCAAGCGAAATTCGAAGCGGAGCCGCAAAAATATCTCGGCGACAGGCCGGCGCCCCAGGCGATGCCCAAGGGCACGCAATACACCTGCCCGATGCACCCCGAAATCATCCGCGACAAGCCCGGCTCCTGCCCGATCTGCGGCATGGCGCTGGAGCCGATGGGCGTCCCGACAGGCGATGAAGGGCCAAATCCCGAACTGGTCGATTTCACCAGGCGGTTCTGGGTCAGTGCCGCACTGTCCGTGCCGTTGCTGATCGTCGCCATGGCGCCAATGCTCGGCCTGACGTTCCAGGCCTTTATCGACGAGCGGACGATGGTCTGGCTGGAGCTGGCGCTGGCCAGTCCCGTCGTGCTGTGGGCGGCGCTGCCCTTCTTTCATCGTGGCTGGGATTCGATCCTCAACCGCAGCCCCAACATGTGGACCCTGATCTCGCTAGGTGTAGGTGCTGCCTATCTCTACAGCGTCGTCGCGACGCTGTTTCCGGACATTTTTCCGCATCAGTTCCGCGGCCATGGCGGTGCCGTGCCGGTCTATTTCGAGGCTGCCGCCGTCATCGTCGCGCTGGTCTTCCTTGGCCAGGTGCTGGAATTGCGCGCGCGTGAAAAGACCGGCTCGGCAATCCGTGCCTTGCTCGATCTCGCACCCAAGACCGCGCGGCTGATCGCCGCCGACGGTTCCGAAAGCGATGTGTCGCTTGATGCGGTCAAGGCCGGCGATCGCCTGCGCATTCGTCCCGGCGACGCGGTGCCGGTCGACGGCATCGTGCTGGAGGGCCGTTCCTCGATAGACGAATCGATGATCACGGGCGAGCCGTTGCCGGTCGAAAAGACTGAAGGCGATGCCTTGACCGGCGGCACGCTCAATAAGAACGGTTCGCTGATCATGCGCGCCGAGCGGATCGGCTCCGAGACGACGCTGGCGCGCATCGTCGAGCTCGTCGCCAAGGCGCAACGCTCGCGCGCCCCGATTCAAGGGCTGGCCGATCGCGTTTCCTTCTACTTTGTCCCGGCCGTCGTCCTCATCGCGATTGCCGCTTTCGTCGCCTGGGCCATGTTCGGACCCGAGCCCAGCCTGATCTTTGCCATCGTCTCGGCGGTGTCGGTGCTGATCATCGCTTGCCCCTGTGCGCTCGGCCTCGCCACGCCGATGTCGATCATGACGGCCACCGGGCGTGGGGCGCACGCCGGTGTACTGATCAAGGAAGCCGCGGCACTCGAACGCTTCGCCTCCGTCGACACGCTGATTGTCGACAAGACGGGTACGCTGACCGAAGGCCGGCCGAAACTAACCGATGTCGTTGCGGCAAAGGGCTTTTCCGAAGACGAATTGCTGGCGCTTGCCGCAGGCCTGGAGAAGGGGTCGGAGCATCCGCTGGCCGAAGCCATCGTCGAAGGCGCCGCTACGCGCGGCATAGCCGTCGCCGATGCCAGCGGCTTCGAGGCGGTCACCGGCAAGGGCGTCTCCGGCACCGTATCGGGAAAGAAGGTCGCGCTCGGTAATGCCGCGATGATGGCCGATATCGGCATCGACACCGCATCCATCTCGGCTCAGGCCGAGACGCTGCAGGCGGAAGGCAAGACGGCGATGTTCGTCGCCGTCGGCAAGAAACTGGGCGGCATTGTCGCTGTCGCCGATCCGGTCAAGGCGACCACCGCCGAGGCGATCAAGGCGCTGCATGGCAGCGGCCTGAGGATCATCATGGCGACCGGCGACAATGAGCGTACGGCCAACGCCATTGCCAGGAGCCTCGGCATCGACGAGGTTCGCGCCGGCCTGTTGCCGGAACAGAAGGCGGGCCTCGTTGAGGAACTGCGCGCAAAAGGCGCGGGCGTCGCCATGGCCGGCGACGGCGTCAACGACGCACCCGCGCTTGCCGCGGCCGATGTCGGCATCGCCATGGGCACCGGCGCCGATGTCGCCGTCGAAAGCGCCGGCATCACCTTGGTCAAGGGCGACCTCAATGGCATCGTGCGGGCCCGCACGCTGGCCCAGGCGACGATCCGCAACATCCGCCAGAACCTGTTCTTTGCCTTCCTCTACAACGTGCTTGGCGTGCCGGTCGCTGCCGGCGTGCTCTATCCGCTCACGGGCACGCTGTTGTCGCCGATGCTGGCGGCGGCGGCGATGAGCCTGTCCTCGGTGTCGGTGATATCAAACGCCCTGCGGCTCAGAACATTGAAACTCTGATCCAAGCCCCCAAATACGAAAACCAATCAACAGGAGACCAGGAATGACCTTGGCTAAGAAAATCGTGCTTTTGCTGATGGCGGCCGGAATGCTGGTTGCCGTCTTCCTCGAAAGCGTTCCGGCGCAGAGCGAAGAGATGAAACACGACATGGGCGCCATGGCGACGGGCGCGGCGACTAGCCCTTCGACGGAAGGCTACAAGGCGGCGATGGACAAGATGCACACCGACATGATGGCGTCCGAGTACACCGGCAATGCCGACGTCGATTTCGTCAAGGGCATGATCCCGCACCATCAAGGTGCCATCGACATGGCCAAGGTCGTGCTTGCCAATGGCAAGGATCCGGAAATCCGCAAGCTCGCCGAAGGCGTTATCGCCGCCCAGCAAGCCGAGATCAAGCAGATGCAGGCATGGCTCGCCGCCCACCCGGTGAAGTAAGCTTCAGGCAATCGCCAAGGCAATCGAGAACGCCTCTGGATTTCTCGCCCAGCCTGTGATGCGATCCGGCCCCACTGGAGCTTGTCATGCCATCGATCATCAGAACCACCAAATTGCCGTCTGGCGAAGCCGTTCAGGTGCTTGGTCAGGGGACATGGAAGATGGGTGAGGATATCAGCCGCCTCACCGATGAAGTGAATGCTCTCAAGCTCGGCCTCGACCTCGGCATAACACTGATCGACACCGCTGAAATGTATGCCGGCGGCCGCGCCGAGGAGGTGGTGGCCGAGGCTATTGCCGGGCGCCGCGACGAGACCTTCCTGGTTTCAAAGGTTCTACCATCAAACGCTTCGCGCGAGGGCGTGCAGCGCGCCTGCGAAAACAGCCTGAAACGCCTGCGCACCGACCGCATCGATCTCTATTTGCTGCATTGGCCCGGTGGCGTGCCGCTGACCGAGACGGTCGCGGCCTTCGAGGCCTTGAAAGAGGACGGCAAGATCCGCCACTGGGGCGTCAGCAATTTCGACGCCGACGAGATGGAAGAACTGGTCGGCCTGCCAGATGGCGGCAACGTCCAGACCAACCAGGTGCTCTACAATCTGGTCCGGCGTGGCCTCGAATTCGATCTCGCCCCCTGGAGTCGGCAGCGCGGCATCCCTTTGATGGCCTATTCGCCGGTCGAGCAGGGCGCGCTGGCCCGCAATGCCCGGCTCGACGCAATTGCCGCCCGCCACAATGCCACCCCGGCGCAAATCGTCTTGGCCTGGGTGATGCACCAGGAGGGCGTCATCGCCATTCCGAAAGCCAGCAGCCAGCAACACGTCCGCCAGAATGCTGCTGCGCTCTACATCAAGCTTACGGGCGAAGATCTCGCCGATCTCGACCGCGCCTTCCCGCCGCCGACGCGCAAGCGCGGCCTGGAGATGATCTGACTACTTGCCCGCCAGCCCCTTCAGCCGGTAAAGCGCTTCCAGCGCCTCCCTTGGCGTCATCTCGTCAGGATTGATCTCGCCCAGCGCTGCACCCAGCGCATCACTTTTCACCGGCTTCGGCGCTTCGCGCTTCACCGCCACCGAAAACAGCGGCAGGTCGTCGACCAGCCGGTTGGTCTTGCCTGAGACCTCGCCTTCTTCGAGCTGGTGCAGCACTTCCTTGGCCCGGTCGACCACCGCTTCGGGCAGGCCGGCCAGCCGCGCCACCTGCACGCCGTAGGAGCGGTCGGCCGCACCCTTGCCGACCTCGTGCAGGAAGACGACGTCGTTTTCCCATTCCTTGACCCGCATGGTGACGTTGTGCAATCGCGCCAGCTTGCCGGCGAGCGAGGTCATTTCATGGAAATGGGTGGCGAAGATCGCCCGGCAGCGGTTCTTCTCGTGCAGATATTCGACCGCCGCCCAGGCGATCGACAGGCCGTCGAAGGTGGCGGTGCCGCGGCCGATCTCGTCGAGGATGACCAGCGCCCGTTCACCGGCCTGGTTGAGGATCGCCGCCGTCTCGACCATCTCGACCATGAAGGTCGAGCGGCCGCGCGCCAGATCGTCCGAGGCGCCGACGCGCGAGAACAGCCGGTCGACGACGCCGACATGGGCCGATGTCGCCGGCACGAAGGAGCCGGTCTGGGCCAGGATGGCGATCAGCGCGTTCTGCCGCAGGAACGTCGACTTGCCGCCCATATTGGGGCCGGTCAAAAGCCAGATCGCGCCGTTCTTGGCGCTGCCTTCCGGTGACAGGTCGCAGTCGTTGGCGACGAACGGGCCTTCGCCGGAGCGGCGCAGCGCCTGCTCGACCACCGGATGGCGCCCGCCCGCAATCTCGAAGGCAAGGCTGGAATCCACCACCGGCCGGCACCAGGCTTCGCTTTCCGACAAAAGCGCGAGCGCCGCCGACACGTCGAGCACGGCCAGCGCATCGGCGCCGGCGCGGATCTTTTCCGCCTCGCCGACCGCTTCCGCCGTCAGCGCGTCGAAGGCGGCTAGCTCGATGCTGAGCGCCCGGTCTGCGGCATTGGCGATCTTGGTCTCAAGTCCGGCAAGTTCGGTCGTGGTGAAGCGCATGGCGTTGGCCATGGTCTGCCGGTGGATGAAGCGCGCCTTGGCGCCGTCGCTACCGGTCATGGTCGCATGGTGATTGGCGGTCACCTCGATGTAGTAGCCAAGCACATTGTTGTGCCGGATCTTCAGCGAGCGGATGCCAGTCTCGTCGATCAGCGAGCGCTCCAGCCCGGCGATGACCTTTCGCGATTCGTCGCGCAGCGCCCGCATCTCGTCGAGTTCGGCGTGATAGCCGCCGCGAACGAAGCCGCCGTCGCGCTTCAGCAGCGGCAGTTCCTCGCCAAGCGCCTGCGTCAAATGCTGAGCCAGCGCCTGAGGCAGCGCATGGATGGCGGCGAGTGCGGCCGCGAGTTCCAGGGGCAGGGCGGTCGTGGCAAAGATTTCGGCGATCGCGCCTGCCGCCTCGAAACCGGCGCGCAGCGCGCCGAGATCGCGCGGGCCGCCGCGGTTGAGCGCCAGCCTCGACAGCGCGCGCGGCATGTCAGCGACGCTCTTCAGGCTCGACCGCACCGCCTGGCAGAGCCGCGTCTCGGAACGGAAGAACGACACCGAATCCAGCCTGGCGCCGATCGCGGCGGGGTCGGTCAGAGGCGCCATCAGCCTGTCGGCGAGCAGTCTTGCACCGCCGCCCGTCACCGTCCGGTCGATCGCCTTGAACAGCGAGCCTTCGCGGCTGCCCGACAGCGTGCGCAGCAGTTCGAGATTGCCGCGCGTCGCCGGGTCGATGAACAGGGTCGAGCCCTGCTCCTCGCGCTCGGGCCGCGACAGCGGTGGCCGCTCGGCCTTTTGCGTCTTTTCGACATAGGCGATGGCGCCCGAGATTGCCGACAGTTCGGCGCGCGAAAAGGCGCCAAAGGAGTCCGGCGTCGCCACGTCGAAGAAGCGAGCGATGCGCCCGGTGGCCGAGGCCGAATCGAACAGCGACGGCGGCTGCGGGCTGGCGACGCGGCCGAGCACGTCGAACACCGGCTTCAGTTCCGGATCGTAAAACACTGGTTCGGCGACGATCAGCTCACGCGGATCGACACGGAAGATGTCGGCCAGCAGCCGGTCGGCGGTTGTGTCGGTGACGCGGAAGGCGCCGGTCGAGATGTCGATCCAGGCCAGCGCAAAGGCGTGATCGGTCCCGCCACCCTTCACCCGCCCCAGGGCCATCAGAAAGCTCGATTCCGACGGTGCCAGCAATTTGTCCTCGGTGATGGTGCCAGGCGTCACCAACCGCACCACGTCGCGGCGCACCACGGATTTCGAGCCGCGTTTCTTCGCCTCGGCCGGATCCTCGATCTGCTCGCAGACGGCAACGCGAAATCCCTGGCCGATCAGCTTCTGCAGATAATCGTCGGCCGCATGCACCGGCACGCCACACATTGGAATGTCGAGCCCTTGATACTTGCCGCGCTTGGTCAGCACGATGCCCAGCGCCCGGCTCGCCTTCTCGGCGTCGTCGAAGAACAGCTCGTAGAAATCGCCCATGCGGTAGAACAGCAGCGAATCCGGGTTCGCCGCCTTGATCTCGATGAACTGCTCTATCATCGGCGTGGCGCCGGCGGTCGGCAACGGCGTCATGGCCTCGGGGGCGTCCGGCTCGTTCGGGGCATGCATGTTCATGCACGGCACGCTAGCAGATGTGATCGCGCGGTTTAATGCCGGGGCTTCGAAAAACAGGGGACGACCGGGCTGCCGGGTGTTCGCAATTTCCCGGACGATCCGCGATTCCCAAGCGCTGGCGGTTTACACGCGGCGGCGCGTGGTCTTAATTCGAATCGAAACAAAGCACCCGCTTCAACGAGGTGCTGCACCGGCGAGGAAATCAAGCACATCATGGCCAGGAAAACCGAGAACAGCGGTCCGTCCGTCAGCGCGCAGGAAGCACTCGAATTCCACGCCATGGGGCGCCCCGGCAAGCTGGAAGTCGTCGCCACCAAGCCGATGGCAACGCAACGCGATCTGAGTCTCGCCTATTCGCCCGGCGTCGCGGTTCCGGTTCTCGCTATCGCCGAGGACCCCAGCCGCGCCTTCGACTACACGACGCGCGGCAACATGGTCGCCGTCATCTCCAACGGCACCGCCATTCTCGGCCTCGGTAATCTCGGCGCGCTGGCCTCCAAGCCGGTGATGGAAGGCAAGGCGGTGCTGTTCAAGCGCTTCGCCGATGTCGATTCCATCGATCTTGAGGTCGATACCGAGGATGCCGAGGAGTTCATCAACTGCGTGCGCTTCCTCGGCCCGTCCTTCGGCGGCATCAATCTCGAGGACATCAAGGCGCCGGAATGCTTCATCATCGAGCAGCGGCTGCGCGAATTGATGGACATCCCGGTCTTTCACGACGACCAGCACGGCACGGCCATCATCTCGTCCGCCGGCCTGATCAACGCGCTGGAGGTCACCGGCCGCGACATGAAGACCACGAAGATGGTCTGCAACGGCGCCGGTGCCGCCGGCATCGCTTGCATCGAATTGATGAAGGCGATGGGCTTCACGCCCGAAAACATCATTTTGTGCGACACCAAGGGCGTGGTCTTTCAAGGCCGCACCGAAGGCATGAACCAGTGGAAATCGGCGCATGCGGTCAAGACCGAGGCACGCAGCCTCGCCGAGGCGCTCGACGGCGCCGATGTCTTCCTTGGCCTTTCCGCCAAGGGTGCGCTGACCACCGCAATGTTGCGGTCCATGGCCAAGAACCCGATCATTTTCGCCATGGCCAATCCCGACCCGGAGATCACGCCGGAGGAAGTGGCCGAGATCCGGACCGATGCCATCATGGCGACCGGGCGTTCCGACTATCCTAACCAGGTCAACAACGTGCTCGGCTTCCCCTACATCTTCCGCGGTGCGCTGGATGTCAGGGCCACCACCATCAATGACGACATGAAGATCGCCGCCGCCCAGGCACTTGCAGCACTTGCGCGCCAGGACGTGCCCGACGACGTCGCCGCCGCCTATCAGGGCAACCGGCCGAAATTCGGCCCCAACTACATCATCCCGGTGCCGTTCGACCCGCGCCTGATCTCGGCCATTCCGATAGCGGTGGCCAAGGCGGCGATGGATTCAGGCGTCGCTCGCAAGCCGATCCTCGATCTCGACCGCTACGCGCAGGAACTGTCAGCCCGCCGCGACCCGATCGCCTCGACCTTGCAGCGCATCTACGACCGTGTGCGCCGCCAGCCCAAGCGCATCGTCTTCGCCGAGGGCGAGGAGGAACAGGTGATGCGCGCCGCCGTCTCCTATGTGAACCAGAAGCTCGGCACCGCCATCCTGCTTGGTCGCGACGACGTCATCAAGGACAACGCCAGGCTCGCCGGCATCGACCTCAACAAGCAAGGCATCGAGATCATCAATGCACGGCTGTCGCGCCGCAACGGCGTCTACACCGATTACCTCTACGAGCGCATGCAGCGCAAAGGCTTCCTGTTCCGCGACTGCCAGCGGCTGATCAACAACGACCGCAACCACTTCGCCGCCTGCATGGTGGCGTTGGGCGATGCCGACGGTATCGTCACGGGCGTGACCCGCAACTATTCCACCGCGCTCGACGACATCCGTCGCGTCATCGATGCCAGGCCCGGCCACCGCGTCATCGGCGTCTCGATCGTGCTGGCGCGGGGCAGGACCGTGCTGGTCGCCGATACCGCCGTGCACGATATGCCGAACGCCGAGCAGATCGCCGACATCGCCGAGGAGGCGGCAGGCTTCGCCCGCCGCATGGGCTACGAGCCGAGGCTTGCCATGCTTGCCTATTCGACCTTCGGCCAACCGCACGGCGAGCGCTCCGAACGCGTCCAGGAAGCCGTGCGCATCCTCGACAAGCGTCGTGTCGATTTCGAATATGACGGCGAAATGGCCGCCGATGTCGCGCTCAACGCCCGCGCCATGGCGCAATATCCGTTCATCCGGCTGACTGGCCCGGCCAATGTGCTGATCATGCCGGCGTTCCACTCGGCCTCGATCTCGACCAAGATGCTGCAGGAACTCGGCGGCTCGACGGTAATCGGCCCGCTGCTGGTCGGGCTGAACAAGCCTGTGCAGATCGTGTCTCTCAACGCTAAGGACTCAGACATCGTCAACATGGCGGCGATCGCGGCGTATACGGCGGGGACTTGACGAACGGTCCGCGCCGCGGACGAAAAGCCGACGACCTGGCTTTCTGACCGTACGGCGTCCAGAAGGCCGCCGACGCTCAGCCATAAGAGATTGATAAGATTCAGCTGATATAGGGGATGTCCTGCCGACGTGCCGTGATGGCATCTACGGCTCGCTCAGACCGCCAAAACGGGGGTGCGGCCATGAAGCATGATCGAGTTCCAGCATCGGTGGTCGGCGAGGGGGCCTATCAGGACGAACGCCTGGATGCGCTTCTCAGCATCACCGGCCGCATGGACGGCTATCTCTACCGCTGTCGCAATGATGCGTCCTACACCATGCTCTACATCAGCGACGGCATCTTCACCGTCAGCGGTTATTGGCCGAGCGATTTCATTCACAACGCGGTGCGCGACTATGTCTCGGCCATCCATCCGGATGATCTCGCCGCCGTCTATGCCGCCGTCGACGGCGCGCTCGAGGCGCGCTGCAACTGGAACGTCGACTATCGCATCGTCCCGCAGGTCGGCGAACCGCTATAGGTGCGCGAGATCGGCGGCGGTGTCTGGGACGACACCGGGAAACTCGAATTCCTGGAAGGCTTCGTCGTCGACATCAGCGACCGCAAGGTTGTCGAGGACCTCAATTCCCAGCTGCTGCTGGATCTGAAGGCAGCCAACGAGGAACTGTCCGCGCAAAAGCGGGAGATCGAGCTGGCGAAGCTGCAGAGCGACCATTCGGCCAACCACGATGCATTGACCGACTTGCCCAACCGGCGCGCCTTCCACGACGAACTGAAATCGGTGGTCGCCCGCTGCGGCGCCACCGGCGAGGCGGCCGGTCTTCTGTTCATCGACCTCGACCGGTTCAAGCAAGTCAACGACACGCTCGGCCACGAGGCCGGCGACGCGCTGCTGCAGCGCGTATCGAAGAACCTTCGCTCCATCTTGCGCAGTGACGATTTCGTGGCGCGGCTCGGTGGCGATGAGTTCGCCTTCCTGTTTTCGGGAGAGCCGGATCTCGCGCGGCAAAAGGCGGTGCGGGTCGCCGAGCGCATCCTGGAAAGGCTGCAGATCAAAATCCCGGCGCCAGATAGCGCCATCCAGATCGGCTGCACCGTCGGTATCGCCATGTATCCTGTGGACGCCGCCGATTCGGATGCCCTGGTCGCTCTCGCCGACCGGCTGATGTATATCGGCAAAAGAAATGGCCGCAACCGATTGGTCACTGCCAGGGAACTGACTTCGCAAGAACAGTCCGGATCTCGCCAGCCGATTCGCAAGACTGCCTAGAGCAGGAGCGACCTGGGTGTAGCAAAGCTTTCAAGCCGGTGCGAACACGCGTGCGGCCTCGACGACCTCCTCGACCTGATCCTGGCGAAGCAGGTCGATTGGGACTTGGCCTTCGAGGTCGGCCGAGGGCCGCGTCAGCCACAGCCACGCCAGCCTCGGATTGCTGATCAGGGACAGCACGGCGCGGATGCCCGCAACCGGCCTGCCGTCGACGAACTGCGCCAACGGGAAGACATGTTTGCGGCCGCCCTTGCGCAAGGCGATGACCTCGCCCCGCCTTTGCCAGCGATGCAGGGTCGAGCGGGCGATGCGCAGGTTTTCTTCCAGATAGGTCGATCCTGCGACGCGGCCCGCCCAGTCCTCGATCAGCATCGATTCGAGGTCGTCGGCTCGCGGCGATGAAGAAACAGGCCCATCGATATCGGCCGGGGATGCCAGTCCTGTCGCGCGGCCTATGCCTGCCTCGCTACGGCGCGCGGCCTCCGCCGCCAGCGCGCGAACGAATTTCGATGCCAGGCCGGGCAGGTCGGCACGGATGGTATCGATGGCGCGCTGGTGTTTTGGCGACAGCAAGGTGACGGCGGACGCAATGCTGCCGGCGATCTTGCCGACCGAGACCATGGTGGGCTTGTTGATGGCCTCATCATAGTGGGCAAGCGCGCGTTCGACGTCCTCCGCGACCATCTCCGCGAAGTCGTCCTGCTTGGTGTCCTGGATCTGAAATCTGTTCATGCATCTGTCTTCCGGACCGCGCGCTCCTCCCAGCGGCGGGTTGTTGAACTTCTAGAGCGGAAAGCGGAAATCGCGGCGGCAAAAAATACAGCGGCCCGACAGCTTGCTGTCTTGCATTTTCTGGACACCCCAATTGGCTATTGGCGCCCCGAAAGGTCAGTCGCAGGGCGCCTCGATTGCGTGTAGGTGCGATGTGTGACAGCCGCGCGACGGTGAGCGCACGTACGGCCAAGCTGCCGATCTCCCCCAAGGAGGGATATCGGCGGCTTGATGGCCGCTACAGCAACCCCGCCTGCTCAGCCTCGCGGCGCAAATTCTGCCGCGGCCTGGGGCCAATCTGCTGGATCACCAATCCGGCCGCCAGTGAGCCAAGGTCGCCGCAGGTCTGCAGGTCGCGGCCTTGGGTGTATCCATGCAGGAAGCCGGCGGCATAGAGATCGCCGGCGCCCGTCGTGTCGACCAGCTCCTTGATCGCGGTCGCCTTGATGATCACGGTCTCGTCGCCGCGCACGATAACCGAGCCCTTTTCCGAGCGGGTCACGGCGGCGATCCGGCAATCCTTGCGGATCTGCGCCAGCGCCTCGTCGAACGACGATGTCTGGTAGAGCGACTTGATCTCGTGACTGTTGGCAAAGACGATGTCGACCGTGCCCGAACGCATGAGGTCGAGGAATTCGTCGCGGTAGCGGTCGACGCAGAACGAATCCGACAGGGTCATGGAGACTTCGCGGCCCGCCGCGTGCGCCAGCTTGGCTGTCTGCCGGATTGCTTCCTTGGCGCGCGGCGGATCCCACAGATAGCCTTCGAAATAGGTGACCTTGGCGCCAGATGCCTTGTCGGCCTCGACATCCTCCGGTCCGAGCTCTACGCAGGCGCCGAGATAGGTGTTCATCGAACGCTCGCCATCGGGGGTGACGAAGATCATCGAGCGCGCCGTCGGCGGCTCGCCCTTGAGCGGCCTGGTGTCGAAGGCGACGCCCTGGGCATGGATGTCGTGAGCGTAGATTTCGCCCAGCGTATCGTTCGAGACCTTGCCGAAGAAAGCGGCGCGGCCGCCGAAGCTGGCAACGCCGGCCGCCGTATTGCCGGCGCTGCCGCCGGAGGCTTCGATCGCCGGGCCCATGCGGCTGTAGAGCAGTTCGGCGCGCTTTGTGTCGATGAGGTTCATCGCGCCCTTGATGATGCCGTTGGTTTCGAGGAATTCCTCGTCGCACTGGGCGATGATGTCGACAATGGCATTGCCGATGCAGAGCACGTCATATTTCGGCATCAAAGTCTCCGCCAAAAACCCGAGCCGGCTTCTTGCCATGCCGGCCCGGCGCGGGTCTAGCGATTTGAAACCGGTTTGCCTAGGGCGTGATACGGAACTTTGGCGAAACAGGCCGGAACAGGCCAAAGGTGCTGCGAGGCGCTATGACAATTCGACCGTGGCCGAAGCATTTTGTCGTCTCATCGGCTACAAGCTTGGCTCAGACGATCGCGTTTAAGACGAGCCGGGGCGATGCCTGCAAGAATCGACATGACGACCGATCTGGCGCTGCTCGCCGTGCTGGCATTGCTCTGGGGCGCCTCCTACACCTTCATCAAGATCGGCGTCGAGACCATCCCGCCGGTCACCTTCATTGCCGCCCGCACCCTGATCGCAGGCGGTATCCTGTTCGCGATCATCCGCTGGCGCGGGCTTGCAATGCCGGGGGATGCGGCAAGCTGGCGCCGCTTTGCCTTTCAGGCATGCCTCAACAGCGTCGTGCCGTTCACGCTGATCGCCGCGGCCGAGCGCTCGGTGGATGCCGGCCTCGCCACCATCTTGAACGCGACTTCACCGATCTTCACCTTCCTCTTGACCGCGCTCGTCACCCGCCACGAGCCGGTCACGTTGCGCAAACTGATTGGCGTCAGCGCCGGCATTGCCGGCATCTGCCTCATCATCGGCACGCAGGCGCTGGGTGGTCTCGGACACGAGTTGTGGGCGCAGTTGGCTATCGTCGCGGCGACGATCTGCTATGCCGGTGCGGCGATCTTTGGCCGTGGCTTCAAGGGCCTCGACCCGATGCTGCCGGCGGCTGGTTCGATGTTGTGCGGCGCCATCATTCTGGTCCCGCTCAGCCTTGTGTTCGACCAGCCTTGGACGCTGGCGCCGTCGACGGCATCGATCCTGGCGCTGCTCGGCCTGTCGGTATTTTCGACGGCGCTGGCCTTCGTCATCTATTTCCGCCTCATCCACACGCTAGGCTCGGTCGGCACCACTTCTCAGGCCTACCTGCGCGTGCCCATCGGCGTCGGCATCGGCGCCCTCTTCCTCGGCGAAAGCCTGGGTTCGACGGCATGGCTGGGCATGGGTTTCGTCGTTGCCGGCGTTGCTGCCATGACCATACCGGTTCGCAAGCCGGCGTTTGCTCGGTAGAGCAATTCCAGGAAAAGTGTGAAGCGGTTTTCCCGGGAAAAGCGCATAGCGCTTTCCCTTGGGAATTGCGTCAAAGCAAAGAACCAGCCCGCTTGTGCGCGTGACCTAAGCTGCCTATCTCGGAAGCTTCCGCCGCTCGGCGGTGTCCGCTGATCTGGGGTGAAGCACGGTGATTTTCGACGCAGCACGCACCGCGGCCCTTGAGCTGCTCTCGCCTCCGTTTCGTGCCGTGTTCGTCAAGACGCTCGGGCTGACCTTGCTGGCGCTGGTGGCCTTGTGGTTCGGCCTGACCAGCCTTGTCGAGTGGCTGGCCCTGCCGTGGCTGCAGACGCTGTTGCCCGGCATGCCGTCCTGGGCCGGCTGGCTCGGCGGCATCATCGCAGCCATCGCGCTCGCCTTCGGCATGGCGTTGCTCATCGCGCCGGTGACGGCTGTTGTCGCCGGCCTGTTTCTCGACGATATCGCCGACGTGGTCGAGCATACCGACTATCCCGGCGATCCGCCCGGCCGCGCCATGCCGGCGCTGCGCTCGCTGGTGCTGTCGACGCGATTTCTCGGCGTCATCATTCTTGGCAACATCGTCGCCTTGCTGCTTCTGCTGGTGCCGGGCGTCAACATTGCCGCATTCTTCATCGTCAACGGCTATCTGCTCGGGCGCGAGTTCTTCGAATTCGCCGCCATGCGCTTTCGCAGGGAAGACGAGGCAAGGGCGTTGCGCAGGCACTATGCCGGCACCGTGTTCCTCGCCGGGATGCTCATCGCTGCCTTCCTCGCGGTGCCGCTGCTCAATCTGGTGACGCCGCTGTTTGCTGCCGCCATGATGGTGCATCTGCACAAGGCAATCAGCGCGCGGGAAGTTGCCCGCCGCGGCTAAGCTCTATTCAGCGTAGGAGGAACCCGCACCCCAGTTCGTCGTCGGGCTCGACGATGAACTCAGCTCGCCCAGAATAATAGGCGCGGCCGCCGACGCGGGCGATGATCGCCTCGTGCTGGCCAGCCTTCGCCGTCCGCACCACGGACCCGGAAAAGCGCGAGCCGGCGATGCTCCCGAACATGCGCGTCTGCCCGATCGCAATCTCGCCCTTGGCATGCATGGCCGCCAGCCGCGCGGTGACACCGGAGCCGGTCGGCGAGCGGTCGACCTCGGCCTCGGCGAAGACACAGATGTTTTTGGTCACCTCGCCGGAAAAGGCATCCTTTCCGTCGGTCAGGATGGTGCCGTAGAGAAAGGCAAGGTCGGCGTGGTCGGGATGCGACAGCGGAAATTCGGCCTTCAGCCTGCCTGTCAGGGCCGTCGCCGCATCGACGAAATCGCGTACCCGGTCGCGGCCGAATTCGAGCCCGAATTGGTGGCAATCGGCCAGCGCGTAGAAGGCGCCGCCATAGGCGATGTCGAAACCGATCCTGCCATGGCCCGCCAGCTCTATCGTCTGCCCGCCGGCGAACAGGAAGGCCGGCACGCTTTCGAACGACACCGCACCGGCCTTGCCGTCCCTGACCTCGACCGAGGCGACGACCAACCCGCATGGCGCCTCGATGTTGACCGTCGTCACCGGCTCGCGTTTCGTCACCAGCCCTTCGTCCACTGCGTAGCGACCGAGCGCGACGATGGCGTGGCCGCACATAGTCGAATAGCCTTCATTGTGCATGAACAGCACGGCGAGATCGGCACCGGGCAGGTTCGGATCGACCAGCAAGGCGCCATACATGTCGTAGTGGCCGCGCGGCTCGAACATCAGGATTTTCCTGAGATGATCGAGATGGTCGCGCACATAGGCGCGCTTTTCCAGGATCGTGCCGCTGGGGATATCCGGATAGCCGCCAGTGACGATCCTGAGCGGTTCGCCGCCGGTATGCATATCGACGACGGTAAGCGTCATGCCGCGGACCCCATCTAAGCTGAAGACTTGCCGAACAGCGCCTGCAACTTGCCGAACGGCATGGCGGCGCGGGTGAAGCCGAATGTACCGTCCTGCTGGATCTCGCGCGCCGCCGTCTCCAGCATGCCATAGGCGAAATTGGTCAGCCACGGCCCGAGCGAAATACGCTTGACTCCGGCCGTGGCCAGATCGGCGATGGTGAAGCCGGGCCTCGCCATGACGTTGACCGGCTTAGTGACCGCCGAGCAGATCGCACGCACCATCTCGACGTCACCGATGCCCGGCGCATAAAGCACGTCGGCGCCGGCCGCTTCGAAGGCCTGAAGCCGCTTGATGGTGTCGTCGAGGTCGGACTTGCCCCATAGGAAATTCTCGGCGCGCGCGGTGAAGACGAAATCGCGCCTCAGCGCCCGCGCCGCCTCCACTGCCGCCGCGACGCGCTCGACAGCGTGCGAGAAATCATAGATCGGCCTGTCCGGGTCGCCGGTGTGGTCCTCGATCGAGCAGCCGGCAAGGCCGGCCGCCTCCGCCGCGAACACGGTTTCGGCGGCACTGGTCGGGCTGTCGCCCTTGCCCTTCTCCAGATCGGCCGAGACCGGCAGGCTGGTCGCCGCCGTCACCTCGCGGCAGTGATGGATCATCGTCTCGAAAGTCACGGCGCCGTCCGGCAAGCCGCGCGAAAAGGCAAAGCCGGCGCTGGTCGTCGCCAGCGCCGTGAAGCCGAAAGAAGCCAGCAGCTTCGTCGTGCCGATATCCCAGGGATTGGGCATGACGAAGGTCGAGGCATGCAGGTCGCGAAAGATCTTGCCTTTGTCCACGGTATTTCCCCCTGTGCGGTGTGGCTAAGCGGATTTTAGCCTGCCCCATCAGGTCGGGCAAACGAATGCCGTTGGTTCAGAAATGTTTGGCGTTCTCTCCTGCCAATCTGTCCAGCGCGTCGGAATTCTTGTCGTAGCGCGATGTCTTCTTTTCCCAGTGACAGGTGACGGAATCGCGTGAGTTCCAGGCTGCGACGGACATCGTCGCAGATTTCGCCGCTCAGCGTCGTAGCATCGGTCACGATCACCTTTGATGGAGATCAGATCAGGTCAGTGGATCGGCACCAGCCCGGCCAGTTCGCGCATGTCGTCGAACAGGATGCCGCCTGCCTGGATCAGGCCATCGCGGTCGGAATAGGGATCGGCATGATAGGAAAACACCCGCATGCCGGCGGCGATGCCGGCCTGCGTGCCGGCGACGCTGTCTTCGATGACGATGCAGTCGGCGGGCGCGAAGCCCATGGTCTTGGCCGCATGCAGGAACAGGTCGGGGAACGGTTTGCCGCGCGCGACCATGGTGGAAGAAAACATCGCGTGCTCGAACAGCGGCAACAGCCCGGTCTGGCCGAGCGTGATGTGCATCTTCGACACCCGGGCGGAAGTGGCCACACAATAGGCGATGCCGGCTGAGCGCACGGTTTCGACAAACTCGCGGACGTAGGGGATCGCCTCGACACCATGGGCAAACAGGTCCGGAAGGCCGGCATTCCAGCGATCGACGAAATCGGCGCCGAGTCTGCCGCTGGTCTCCCCTTCGATCTCTTTCTGCACCGACGCCATGCTGCGGCCGGAGAAATTCCTGCGGCAATATTCGAAGCTTGTCGGATAACCGGCAGCGCTCAGCCATTCGGCGAGACGGCGATTGGCTAAGTTCTCTGTATCGACCAGGATCCCGTCGCAGTCGAAGATGACAAGTTTAGGAATTCGCATCAGGCGGTGCCGGTCGATCCGAACCCGCCCGAGCCACGCGCCGTGCCGCCGGCCAATGTGCGTTCTTCCACGGCCGCCTGCGTCACCGCCGCGAAGACGATCTGGGCGATGCGCATGCCGCGCGTCACCGCGAAATCCTCGTCGCCGAGGTTGATCAGAAGCACCTTCACCTCGCCGCGATAGTCGCTGTCGATGGTGCCGGGCGTGTTGAGGACGGTCAACCCATGTTTGAAGGCAAGGCCCGAGCGAGGCCTGACCTGACCTTCCATGCCTTCCGGAATTTCCAGGATCAGCCCAGTCGGCACCAAAGCGCGTTTGCCAGGCAGGATCAGCAGCGGCCGGTCCTCGGGCACCGCGGCGCGCAGATCCATGCCGGCCGCACCTGCGCTTTCATAGCCAGGAAGGGGAAGCCCTTCAGCATGCGGCAACCTGACGAAGCCGACGGTGGGACCGATGACGGAGGGAGTTTGAAGGGCTGCGCGCATAAAATCGATCCTATCGGCGCGAACGGCGATTCGGTCAACTCGACTACAATCCTATCAACGGCTTTCTTTGTGGCGTTACGACGACCTAGCCATCGGAACGACGGTCGTCTCCTTGATCTCTTCCATCACGAAGGAGGCCGATACATCGGACAGCGCCACCTTGGCGATCAGCCGCTGGTAGAGCCGGTCATAGGCCTTCACGTCGGCGACACGGGCGCGCAAGACATAGTCGAGGTCGCCGGACATGCGGTAGACGCCGGTGATCTCGGGAAAGCTTGTCACCGCCGCCCGGAACTTCCGCAGCCACTCCGGGTCGTGGTTGGACGTGCGGATAAGGATGAAGACGGAAAGGCCAAGTCCGAGTTTTTCGGCATCGACCAGGGCCACCCGGCCGGTGATGACGCCATCCTCCTCCAGCCGCTTCACGCGGCGCCAGCAGGCATTGCGCGACAGCGCCACGCGTTCCGACAGCTGGTCGACCGACAGCGTGCCGTCACATTGCAACTCTGCCAGCAATTTCCGATCGATTTCGTCGATTTCCAACGCCATGCGGGATGTTTGTCCCATGAGATGGCCAAATACAAGGACAATTTGAGACCGATGAACCTGCGAAGCATGTCAGGATACTCATGTCAGGAACGTCAAGCGCTGAAGGGAACCAGCATGTCGATCGCAAGGATTTTCACCTCTCATCCGGCCAAGGTCGGCGAGACCTATTTCGGTCACATGGGTTTTGCCGCCTGGTTTTCGTCGCGGCTGCTGATGGCGGCGGGCGCCGCGCTCGTTCACGCTTTCTTGCCATTTCTGTTTGAAACTACGGCCAGCCGAATCGTTCGCGAGCTTTACGAACGGACGCACAACAGAGGCAAACACCCGATCAAGGAGCCTGCGGCTCTTATGGATCGCGCCTAGAGGACGACAGAAAGCGATGTGCCGATGGGCGGCCTATCTCGGTGAAGCGGTCTTTCTCGAAGACATCCTTACCGCGCCCTGTCACTCGCTAATCGCCCAGAGCCATTGCGCCCAGGAAGCAAAGTCGCCGACCAATGGCGACGGCTTTGGTCTTGCCTGGTATGGCGACCGCCCTGAGCCGGGTCTCTATCGCGATATCCTGCCGGCCTGGTCGGATCCCAATCTGAAGAGCCTGTGCCGGCAGATCAAATCCGGCCTGTTCCTGGCCCATGTGCGCGCCTCCACCGGCGGCGCCACCAGCCGCATGAACTGCCATCCGTTCATCTCCAACTCCTGGTCGTTCATGCACAACGGCCAGATCGGCGGCTTCGAAAAAATCCGCCGCGCGCTGGAGAACTCGCTGTCCGACGCCGTCTTCGACCAGCGCGAAGGCACCACCGATTCCGAATTGTTTTTCCTGCTGATGATCGATGAAGGGTTGGCCGGCGACCCGCAAGGTGCCGTCTCGCGTGCCACCAGCCGCGTGCTCGACGCTTCGCGCCGCGCCGGTCTCGATCCGTCACTGAAACTCACCGCCGCCTTCTCGGACGGGCAGGCACTTCACGCGGTGCGTTATGCGACCGACGCCCACGCGCCGACGCTCTACACCTCCACCTTACGCAAGGGCGGCGGCCGCTGCATCATGTCCGAACCGTTTGACCGCGAGGGCGGCGATTGGCAGGCTATTCCGCCATCGAGCTTTGTCACCATGACCAGGGATGGCATGGCTATTCGTCCCTTTGCTCCGGCTGCGAAGCTGGCGCTGGCCGTCTAATGCATGTCGCTCAAAAGTGGCCCCGGTTTTGAGACAACGACATGCATGGAAGCGAAGACCTAAAGCGCGGTGCATGAATCCATTTCGACGCGACGCGCTTTAGTCGCAAATCACGGCGTCGTCGCGGGCATCGGCTGGCAGTCACTTTCAGGGGCTTTGCGGCGCGCTGGATTGTCTCAGCCAATGGCGGTCGAAGACATCGAGAATGGCGCGGAACTCGGCTGGCGGGATCTGGTGGACGCCACCATCGCTGCCTCCCACGAGGAACCGTACGAGTTGTCGGTCGACCTGCTCCGGCTGGTCGATGGATATGCCGAGCGATGCCAAATCCTCCGATATCGACTGGTCGCCCAGCAGGTATCCGCCCCACGAGGTGGTTCTAGGCGCCGGATCGCGCAGACGTACCATGAGGATTCGGGTCAATGACGGCAGCGCCTCCGGGCCGATAATAGCGGTTCCGCACATATACCCGCCAAGCACACTTCCCGGCTGCGACTGCGGCAACAGGCTGATGAAGAACTGGGCGTCGCCGCCGGCTTCCTTCAGATGCACGTAAAGAGCGCGCTTGGCTGGCGTGACCGGGCCGCCAAGCACCAACTGGCCGGTCGGCAAGGCTTCGCGATATGTGGCGGTCAAGCCATGCAGGCCAGGCCCTGCCTCGATCGACAGAATGCCCTTGATGATCTGGCCGCGATAGTAAGGCGACCAGGCGCGCGAATAACATGCATAAGTACCAGTCAGCGCGAAGACGACGCTGCGCTCATCATGGTTGGAGGAGGCATCGAATTGAGTGCCGGCGCGGCGTTCGAGCACCGCGCTGTCGACGCCGTGGCGGGCTGCGATGGCGGCGGTGAAGTGCGGCAGGTCGCAGTCGGCGATCCATGAACCGGACTGCTCCAGGCCAAGCAGCTTCGCCCAATCGTCATAGACACTGTGCTCGCGCGGCTGGGCGCGACCCTGCAGCCATTTGTCGGCGCGGCCGAGATCGAACGCGGTCTTGGGATTAACGGCCCGGAACGCCGCCGCCAGATCCTTACGGGTGACGGTCCCCAACAACGCCGACGTCAACCGCAATTTCTGCGCAATGTGCTGTGCCATACGGCTGCCTCTTGCTGCTCGTTACTCTGCCATAACATGCTGTACCTATCCTTCCATGATATATTTCCATTAGCTAATATTCCAGGAATTCCAGAGAATTCCACGGTATTCCATCCGCGCTGCCTTTTCCGGTCGCGGGCCGGCGCTAAGCTCGCAGAGGGCTAGGGGCATATCATCCGCGAGAACGTGCTGAACGTGGGCTGAGCACGTCCCTTCCTTTGCAGAGCAGTGACACGCTCCTATCGAGCAACGGGCAACCAAGCTTAAGGAGCCTGCTGGCAACAGAACCGTAGTGCCATCTCAACCTGAAGGAACGACCGGATGACCTCGAACGCCTCTTCCAGACTGACGTTCATTGTATTTACCGCTGGCTGTATCGCGTTGGCGCTGCTCTTCCGATACGCGCCGACCGGTGAATTTCCTTCGAAATATACCAAGGTCGCACCGGTGGCACGCGCCGCAAATCCAACCCGTATCGACGTCGACAATGAAGCGCACGCCATACGCTTCTACATCGATGGCAAGCAGGTCGCCTTGCTCGATCAGTCCGGTTTCAGGCAGTGAGGCGCCGGCCGTTTTGAATGCATGAGGCAAGAATTTGGGCGCGACGCATGGCTGATCCAGAAAATGCGGAGCGCTTTGGAACCTGAGAGGAAACAGTCATGAGACTCGTTCTGTCCGCGTTGCTTGTGTTGCTTGCCTTGTCGCAGGTGGCGGAGGCGAAGAAGAAAGTCTTGGTGACGCTGGACAATGTCGCCAAGGCACAGGCGCCCCGGCCGCCGCTCGACAATGCATCGACAGGCGGGATTAGGCCGGCCGCGAATCCACAGGCGCCGGCCACCGACGGGCCGCAGTACCCGCCGGCGCTGTATTTCAATTTCCTGTAGGCCGGTTGCTTGCCGATCGACGACCCGTGCGGCGCCGATCTTGAGCCGTCACTGAGACTTACCGTTGCAGGATCGAGCGCGGCACCGAAGCTGCTGATCTCCCCACTTGTGGCGGAGATGTCCGGCAGGACAAAGGGGGCGCCGTAGAGCGCAGACTTGGACAGTTCCAGCCTGCGCGACTTCGATCAAACGCAGCCGATCCTCAACTGCTCAATTTCGCTTGAAATCGCAACGCCATCCGCCATCTTGACCAGGGCGAGCGCGTCAAGCCGGAGCATGGTTATGGACAGCATCTTTTCCTCAACCGGCCAACTGGCCGCCGCGATACTTGACCGCAAGATTTCCGCCATCGAAGCGCTCGACGCGCACTTGGCGCAGATCGATGCGCACAACGATGCGGTCAACGCCGTCATCTCGCTCGACAGGGAAGGGGCCCGCAGCCGAGCCAAAGAAGCCGACGCGGCACTGGTGCGCGGCGCCGCACTTGGGCCGCTGCATGGCGTACCGTTCACGCTGAAGGACATGCACGAGACATCTGGCATGAAGACCACAGTCGGCTTCCCGGCCTTCGCCGATTACATCGCCAGACAAGACAGCCCCGTAGTCGCGCGATTGAAGGCAGCCGGCGGCGTGCTGATGGCCAAGACCAATGTCCCGACCATGCTGTCTGACTGGCAGTCGAACAATCCGCTGTTTGGCCGCACCAGCAATCCATGGAACCTCGAGCGCACCGCCGGCGGCTCCAGTGGCGGTGCGGCAGCGGCGATTTGCGCAGGGATGACGCCGTTCGACGTCGGCAGCGACATGCAGGATTCGATCCGGCTGCCGGCCGCCTTCTGCGGTGTCTATGGCCTAAAGCCGACGGAGCATCGCGTCTCGCTGGCCGCCGCCTTCCCGAACCCAGGCGGTGCTGCGCGCAGTGTGCGGCTGATGTCCTGTCTTGGACCCCTGGCGCGCAGTGTGGAAGATCTGGCGCTGATCTATCAAATCATTACTGGTCCGGATGAAAGCGACACCGATCTTGCGCCTGTGCCGGTCAAGGACGTGCCGAAGCTCGATCTCAAGACAGTGCGCATTGCCTTCGCGCCGTCCTTTCCCGGGTTTCCGGTGGCCGGCGACATCAGTGCCGCGGTGGAAGACCTCGCTAGGCAATTGCAAGGCGCCGGCGCTGTCGTTGAAGAAGCAAAACTGCCAGGACTCGATCTGCACGGCGATCTGGAACAGGGCGGCGCTCTGATCGGCATGATGATGGAGGCCGCGCAGCCGGAACCTCGGGAGGTCCCGACACCGATATCGCAATGGTTCGAGGCGCTCGCCCGCCGTGACAGATCCATTCTCGCCTGGGACCGGTTTTTCGAAAATTATGACGCGTTGCTCTGCCCGGTCGCCATGACCACGGCCTTCCCGCATTGCGAGCCGGGCACATCCATCGAGGTCGACGGCAAAGAGCAGAGCTATTGGATGCTGCCGGCCTATGGCGCCGTCTTTAACTACAGCGGCCACCCAGCGCTTTCGATCCCGTGCGGACAAGACAGCGCCGGCCTGCCAGTCGGCCTGCAGCTGGTCGGCAGACGCTGGTCGGAGGAGCAGTTGCTCGGCATCGCCAAGGCAATCGAACCCTTGGCTGGCGGCTTTCGCCGCCCGCCTGGCTATTGAGCGAAGCGCGACAATCCATAAGCGCCAAGCAGCGGGTCGCGCTCGCCCTCCAGTATCTCCCGTGCGACGAACAGGCCGACGGCCGGCGCCAGGGTGATGCCCGAATGCATGACCGCGACATAGACACCTTCCATGCCCTCGGCGCGGCCGATGATTGGAAAGCCGTCGATCGGTGTCGGACGATAGCCGACTGTGTGGAAATCCAATTCCAGCCCATCGCTGCCGTGCAGCATTGCTTTCATGGCCGCAAAAAGCCCGCGGGCGGTGCCTCGCGGATCCATGCCCGGGTCGGCACCGCCGAAATCGGAGCCGGCAATGATCCGGCCTTCGGCTGTCCGGCGCATGTGCAGCCGCTCGGCCAGCACCAGGCCGTTGAGCAGTTTTTTGTAGGGCTGTGAGTGGACGATCAGCCCGGGCGGCGTCTCGATAGGCAGTCTGATCCCTGCCGTCGCGGCAATATCCGGTGAGCCGACGCCAGCCGCGATCACGACCTCGTCGGCGGCAATCAGGCCATGCGATGTGTCCACGCCAGTAATCCGGCCGCCGGTCTGGACCAGCGCCGTAGCGGTGCTGGAGATGGTGCGCGCGCCTTGTCGTTCGGCATCGGCCAGCAGCATTTTGGCGGCGGCCACCGGCTCGACGACACCTTCCTCAGCGACATGCAGGGCAAAGTCGGGAAGCTCGGCGAGATTTGGCTCGATGCGCGCCACGCTGGCGCGGTCGACGCGCTCGATGCCGTAGCCCCAGGCGGAATGCTCCATGGCGTAAGTTTCCATTGCGGCGGCCGGCAGGTCCCAGCACAGGCCGCCGCACCAGCTGAGCGGGAGGCCGGGCAGGTCCTGCGCCAGCCGCGACCACTCGGCCATCGCGCGGGTGCGCAGTCGGAAATACGGCTCCGGGTTGCCCCAACTGGCATTGATCCAGGCGAACGAGTTCGGCGTCGCCACCCCGCCGGCAGCACTGTCGGCGATAACCGTCACCTGCGCACCCCCCTTGCTCAGATGCCAGGCGATGGAGGCGCCGATGATACCGGCGCCGATGACGATCACTTGCTTCGCAGCGCTCATGCTGATTCCCTCTGCCTCGCAATTCCTGACGGACATCCACCCAAGTGCCATCCTGTTTCCCGCTTGCCAACATCGCGCAGCAGGAAATATGCGCAATGCGCTGGCCCGAGGCGCAACGTGATCAAGTTCCTTATTCCGAGGGCGAGCGGCATCCAAGCGATGTCCGTGCCGCCGGAGCGGTCGACAGCCCGGCACTGCGCTGCTAGAAGCCCGGCCTGTCACACGGAAATACCAGAGAATGCCCGAAGCAATAGAAGAAGAAGTGGCGCGCCGGCGCACCTTCGCGATCATCGCGCACCCCGACGCCGGCAAGACGACGTTGACCGAAAAGCTGCTGCTGTTCGGCGGCGCCATCCAGCTTGCCGGCGAAGTTAAGGCCAAGAAGGACAGGATCCAGACCCGGTCCGACTGGATGAAGATCGAGCGCGAGCGCGGAATTTCGGTCGTCACTTCGGTGATGACCTTCGAGTACGAGAACACCGTCTTCAACCTGCTGGACACGCCCGGCCACGAGGATTTCGCCGACGATACTTACCGCACGCTGTCGGCGGTGGACTCGGCCGTCATGGTCATCGACGCCGCCAAGGGCATCGAGCCGCGCACGCTGAAACTGTTCGAGGTCTGCCGGCTGCGTGACATCCCGATCATCACCTTCGTCAACAAGATGGACCGCGAAAGCCGCGACCCGTTCGAGATTCTCGACGAGATCGAGCAGAAGCTGGCGCTGGATACCGCGCCCATCACGTGGCCGATTGGTCGGGGAAGAACCTTTTCCGGCACCTACCATCTGGCGCTGAACGCGGTGCGCAAAGGCGACGACGAGAAGGAACGCACGCCGGTCAACGGTCCCGATTCCAACCGCGTTGCCGGGCTGCTGCCGGAAAACGAGCGCGAGGCCTTTATCGAGGAGCTGGAGCTCGCGCGGGAGGCTTGCCGACCTCTTGATATTGACTCGTTCCGGGAAGGTCATCTGACGCCGGTCTATTTCGGCTCGGCGCTGCGCAATTATGGCGTCCGCGACCTGATCGAGGCGCTTGGCGCGTTTGGGCCGCCGCCGCGCGCGCAGGAGGCCGACACCCGCAAGGTCGAGGCGACCGAAGAGAAGATGACGTCCTTCGTCTTCAAGATCCAGGCCAACATGGACCCCAATCACCGCGACCGTATCGCCTTCGTCCGCGTCTGCTCGGGCAAGCTCGAGCGCGGCATGAAGGCCAGGCTGGTGCGCACGGGAAAACCGATGTCGCTGTCGGCGCCGCAATTCTTCTTTGCCCGCACCCGCGTCACCGCCGATGAGGCCTTCGCCGGCGACGTCGTCGGCATTCCCAACCACGGCACGCTGCGCATCGGCGACACGCTGACCGAGGGCGAGGAGATCCTGTTCCGCGGTGTGCCGAATTTCGCGCCCGAAATCCTGCGTCGTGTCCGCCTCGGCGATGCGATGAAGGCCAAGAAGCTCAAGGAGGCGCTGCAGCAGATGGCCGAGGAAGGCGTCGTGCAGCTGTTTTCACCCGAGGATGGTTCACCAGCGATAGTCGGCGTCGTCGGCGCGCTGCAACTCGACGTGCTGAAGGAACGGCTGAACTTCGAATACACACTGCCCGTCGAATTCGAGATGTCGCGCTTTTCCGTCTGCCGCTGGATCTCGGCCGACGACAAGGCCGAGGTACACCGCTTCATCGAGGGGCATCGCGGCGACATCGCCCGCGACCTCGACAATGATCCGGTGTTTCTGGCCCAGCACGCCTTTTCGCTGAACTACGAAGCCGAGCGCTGGAAGGCGATCAAGTTTGCCACGATCAAGGACTATCAGGTCCGCGACAGAGCGGCGTAGGCGCCAGTTTTTCCTTCTCCCCGTTCACGGGGAGAGGGTGCCCGGAGGGCGGATGAGGGGCAGCGTCGACCTGGGTCTAATAGACTCCAACGTCCCCCGCCCGTCGCAGGCTCCAGGCGTTCGAAGCAAGTGGCTTTCCGTCCGCCACGCGGACCGCTTCTCACCCTTTCGCCGCTTCCTCGATCTTGGCGACGTCGATCTTGCTCATCTGCATCATCGCGGACATCACGCGGCCGGCCTTGGCCCGGTCCGGATCCAGAAGCAGGTGCGGCAGCTGCTCCGGCACAACCTGCCAGGAGACGCCGAATTTATCCTTCAGCCAGCTGCATTGCGACGGTTGGCCGCCACCTTCGATGAGCTTGTCCCAGAAGTAATCTACCTCTTCCTGCGTCTTGCAGTCGATCGACTGCGACATCGCTTCGGTGTGCTTGAACTGCGGTCCACCATTGAGCGCCTGGAACTGCACGCCGTCGAGTTCGAACGTGGTCACCAAACCTTGCCTTCGTCGGCGTGGCCTTCGGGCCAACGCATCACGCTCAGCACCTTCGAATTCTTGAAGATGGAGACGTAGAAATTCATGGCCTCTTCGGCCTGGCCGTCGAACCACAGGCAGGTGGTGATCTTTTGCATGTCGTGCTCCTCGGGTGTTTTGGTTGCGGTTACGGCGAAACGGCTGACTCCGGGAATGGTGCTGCCATTTCCATGCCGTTTGCCTAAGGACGGCCGTGCGGCACGCAATCCGACAACAGGGTGCAATTTTTTTGGAAGATCTGATTTTTGAGGGGAATCTGGCGCATTGCAAAATTGTGGCCAGACCATGTTTGCGCGTCTATAACGCCTGCGGTCCGAATTCAGCGCCGCCGCGCCATATCTTCGGCTGCGGCCAGCCACCAAGGAAAAAACATGCCTGCCTATCGCTCCCGCACCACCACTCATGGCCGCAACATGGCCGGCGCCCGCGGTCTGTGGCGCGCCACAGGCATGAAGGACAGCGACTTCGGCAAGCCGATTATCGCCGTCGTCAACTCCTTCACTCAGTTTGTGCCCGGCCATGTCCATTTGAAGGACCTCGGCCAACTGGTCGCGCGCGAGATCGAGAAGGCCGGCGGTGTCGCCAAGGAATTCAACACCATCGCCGTCGATGACGGCATCGCCATGGGCCATGACGGCATGCTCTATTCGCTGCCGTCGCGCGAGCTGATCGCCGATTCCGTCGAATACATGGTCAATGCGCATTGCGCCGACGCCATGGTCTGCATCTCCAATTGCGACAAGATCACCCCCGGCATGCTGATGGCCTCGTTGCGCCTCAACATTCCGACCGTCTTCGTTTCCGGCGGGCCGATGGAAGCCGGCAAGGTGGTGCTGGCCGGCAAGACGCAGGCGCTCGATCTGGTCGACGCCATGGTGGCGGCCGCCGACGACAAGATCTCCGACGAAGACGTCAAGGTCATCGAGCGCTCGGCCTGCCCGACCTGCGGCTCCTGCTCGGGCATGTTCACCGCCAATTCGATGAATTGTCTGACCGAGGCGCTGGGTCTTTCGCTGCCCGGCAACGGTTCGACGCTGGCCACGCATGCCGACCGCAAGCGTCTGTTCGTCGAGGCCGGTCACCTTATCGTCGATCTCGCGCAGCGCTACTACGAGCAGGATGATGAGACCGCTCTGCCGCGCAACATCGCCTCAAAAGGCGCCTTCGAGAACGCCATGACGCTCGATATCGCCATGGGCGGTTCGACCAACACCGTGCTGCACATCCTCGCCGCCGCGCATGAGGGTGAGATCGACTTCGATCAGGATGACATCGACGCGCTGTCCCGCAAGGTGCCGGTGCTGTGCAAGGTGGCTCCCGCCAAGGCGGACATCCATATGGAAGACGTCCACCGCGCCGGCGGCATCATGGCCATCCTCGGCCAGCTCGACAATGCCGGCTTGATCAACCGCGACCTGCCGACAGTTCATACGTCAACGCTCGGTGAAGCACTCGACCATTGGGATATTTCCCGTACGACCAGCCAGAGCGTGCGCGATTTCTTCCTCGCTGCCCCTGGCGGCGTGCCGACGCAGGTCGCCTTCAGCCAGGACCGTCGCTGGGACGAGCTCGATCTCGACCGCGAAAAGGGTGCTATCCGCTCGGCGCAACATCCCTTTTCCAAGGATGGCGGCCTCGCCGTTCTGAAAGGCAATCTGGCGCTCGACGGCTGCATAGTGAAGACGGCCGGCGTCGACGAATCGATCCTGAAGTTCACCGGCCCGGCCCGCGTGTTCGAAAGCCAGGATTCTAGCGTCAAAGCGATCCTGTCCAACGAGATCAAGGCCGGCGATGTCGTCGTCATTCGCTATGAGGGACCGCGCGGCGGCCCCGGCATGCAGGAGATGCTCTACCCGACCAGCTATCTGAAGTCGAAGGGGCTCGGCAAGGCCTGCGCCCTGGTCACCGATGGGCGCTTCTCCGGCGGCACGTCGGGCCTGTCGATCGGCCATGCGTCGCCGGAAGCCGCCGAAGGCGGCCTGATCGGCTTGGTGCGGGAAGGCGATACGATCGAGATCGACATCCCCAACCGCAGCATCCGCCTTGCCGTTAGCGACGCTGAAATCGCTGCCCGCCGGGCTGCGATGGAAGCAAAGGGCGCCTTGGCCTGGAAGCCCGAGGAAAAGCGCAAGCGCAAGGTGACGACCGCCTTGCGCGCCTATGCCGCGATGGCCACCAGCGCGGCCAAGGGCGCGATAAGGTTCGTGCCGGAGTAGGGAGTTTTTCCTTCTCCACAAGGGAGAAGGAGGAGCCGCGCTGGATGATTCTTCAAGCGGGATGGCGACATGGATTTCGACCTTATCGTACGCGGCGGCACGCTGCCTGATGGCAGGGTTGCCGACATTGGCATCTCCGGTGAGACCATCGCGGCGATCGAGCCCGCTCTGCGTGGTTCCGCGCAAACCGAGATCGACGCCCGAGGCAACCTGGTCTCCGCGCCCTTCGTCGATCCGCATTTCCACATGGACGCAACGCTCTCTTACGGCATTCCGCGCATCAATGCTTCGGGCACGCTGCTCGAAGGCATTTCACTATGGGGCGAGTTGAAGCCGCTTTTGACGCATGAGGCGGTGCGCGACCGCGCGCTGGCCTATTGCGACTGGGCGGTGTCGATGGGTCTGCTCGCCATCCGCACCCATGTCGACGTCTGCGACGACAGGCTACTGGCGGTCGAGGCCCTCCTCGACGTCAAGAAGACGGTGGCGCCTTATATCGATCTGCAACTGGTCGCCTTCCCGCAGGACGGGTTTTATCGCTCGCCATCGGCACGGGAGAACACCATCCGCTCGCTGGACATGGGCGTCGACATTGTCGGAGGCATCCCGCATTTCGAGCGCACCATGGCCGACGGCACGCGCTCGGTAACGGAGCTGTGCGAGATTGCGGCCAGGCGAGGCCTGATGGTCGACTTGCATTGCGACGAGACTGACGACCCGCTGTCGCGTCACATCGAACAGCTTGCCTATGAGACGCAGCGCCTTGGTCTTCACGGCCGGGTGGTCGGATCGCACCTCACCTCGATGCATTCGATGGACAATTACTATGTCTCGAAGCTGCTGCCGCTGATCGCCGAGGCAGGCGTCTCGGTCATTCCCAATCCACTGATCAACATCATGCTGCAGGGCCGCCATGACACCTTCCCCAAGCGCCGAGGGCTGACCCGGGTCAGGGAGATGCTGGCGCTCGGCATTCGCGTCGGCTGGGGCCAGGATTGCGTGCTCGATCCCTGGTATTCTCTGGGCACCGCTGACATGCTCGACGTCGCCTTCATGGGTCTGCATGTCGCCCAGATGTCGAGCCCGGCCGACATGGCGCGTTGCTTCGACATGGTCACGAATGTCAACGCGTCGATCATGGGACTCGATCATCTCGGCCTGGCGGTAGGCAAGCGCGCCAGCCTCGTCATCCTCGACGCCGGCAATCCGGTCGAGGCCCTGCGCCTGCGCGCCGAGCGCCTGTGCGTCATCGCCAGGGGCAAAGTGGTGGCGCAGCGGACGAAGCAGGAGACCCGGCTTTCGATCGATGGGCGGCCGGGGATGGTGAACCGGCGGCACATATCCAGCTAGAGCGGGTCACCGTTTCGCGGAAACGGCGAACCACTGCTAGCTCTTTGTTTTTGACGCAATTCCGGACAGAAAACCGTTTCACACTTTTCCTGGAATTGCTCCAGATACAGCCGATTCCCCGCGCTGGTCTTACCCATTGCCCGAATTCTCCTCGTCAAAGCCGCCGCTTCCGTCTACGACGCGGCTTACGCAGGGGAGGAATCGGGATCGGCATGATGCAGCCCGTGGCGCAGAACTCCACAGTTCGGAACGTGCTTTTGGCCGGCATCTTGCTGATGCTGGCCGGCGACTTCTTGTTTGCGCTGAACGACGCCATGGGCAAGTGGCTGGTCGCCAGCTTCTCCGTCGGCCAGGTGGTGCTGATCCGGTCCATTGGCGCCTTCTTCGTGCTAGGCCCGATGATCGCCCATCAGGGCACCGCCAAGCTGTTCCGCATGGAGCGTCTGGAGCTGCAGCTGCTGCGCGTTGTCATGACCACGCTCGACACCGCGCTCTTCTATGCCGCCGTCGTCTATCTGCCGCTCGCGGATGTGATGAGTTTCTACATGGCCGGGCCGATCTACGTTGCGGCACTCTCGCATCTCTTGCTTGGCGAAAAGGTCGGCTGGCGCCGCTGGATGGCGATCCTGCTCGGCTTCTGCGGCGTGCTGATCATGCTGAAACCGTCCTCGGCGGCATTCTCGCTGTCATCTGGCTTCGCGCTGGCAGGCAGCATCGCCTTCGCTTTCGCCATCATCCTCAACCGGCGGCTGCGCGGCACCAGCGACACCAATCTGGTGACGTGGCAGACCATCGGCACGCTGCTGGTCGGCGGTGTGCTGACCATAGGTGCCTGGCAAACGCCGTCAGCACTCGATTTTGGTGCCATGCTGCTGCTCGGCATCGTCTCCTGCGGCGCGCATCTGATGATCACCAGGGCGCTCAAGTTGGCTCCGGCCTCGACACTGGCTCCGCTGCACTACACGCTGCTCCTGTGGGCGGTGGTGTTCGGGCTGGTGTTCTTCGGCGACGTTCCGGGTCCTCGCATCCTGATCGGCTCGGGCATCGTCGTTCTCGCCGGCCTGTTCATCTTCCACCGTCAGAAAGTCGTCGAGACCACGGTGCCGCCGGAGAACGTGCCGAAGGGCGTGAATTGATGCATGTCGCCCAAAAGTGCGCAGCGGTTTTGGGATAACGACATGCACAAAGATAGCTTCAAGGTTCCTGGTGCCTAACCCCGGCGGATCGCCGCCAGATGCCGTGAAAACTCCGACGTCTCCATCAGTGCCTTGCAGCGGACAAACCGGCCGTCGGCATAGGCGCGGAAATCCTCGACCGGATTGTTGTTGGCGAGTTGGATCAGCCCCCACAGCGTCCACAAAAGGTCGCACATCGCCTTGTAGATGACGATGCGGCCGCGACCCGCAGGCCTGGCCTCGCCGCCGAAATAGGCGCCCATCATCGCTTCATCCTGCGCCGTGTCGAATTTGCCTTCCACGCTGAGGTCGCCAAGGTCCCAGAGCGGGTCGTTCATGCCCGAATATTCCCAGTCGACGATCCACATCCGCTCGCCTGTATCGAGGAAGTTTTCGCAAAGCGGATCGCAGTGGCAGGCGACGAGCGGCAGCGCATGGGCGGCGAGCGCCGATCGCACGGTCCCGGCCTCGCGCACCACGTCATGGTAGCCGGCGGGCAGGGCGACATCCTTGGTCGACAGCACCTTGAGATAATCGTCGATCATCGCAAACAGCTCGAAGCGGAAGGGAAACACCGCGCCTGAATTGTGCAGCTTGCGGAAGGCCTCGCCGGCCCGCGCGGGACTGCCCGGCCGAAGCTTGAATTTTTCCGGCGACATTGTCTCGGCGCCGGCAATGAAGCGCGTCACCATGATTCCGGTGGCGGGATCGACATGCAGCACCTCAGGGCTGACCTCCGCCTTTGCCGCTTCGCGCGCCGCTACTGCCTCGTTGGCGCGGCTGATGTATTCTTCGGTGCCTTTGCCGGGGATGCGCAGGCAGAAGTCGCCGGCCCTGAATACCAGATTGGTGAGACCGCCAAGTCGTTCGAGTGGTCCGGTGTAGCCGGCGAGCATGGGAATGGCGGCCAATGTCGCGCGCACTTCGTCTGTCACCATGCCTGCGCCCCACGCTGTTATTTGTCGCAGCGACGGTTCCACAATTTTCGTGCTTTGGCTATCATCCGATGAGAGACCCAAGGAATGGTGGACAGGACAAAAGTGGCGGACAGCAAACATCATGGTGCACTTGGCGCCGTCTATGCGGCCAAGCGCCCGGAGGAGGTCGCGGCGCTCTATAACCGCTGGTCGCTGACCTATGACGCCGACATGTCGGCCGCCGGCTATCGCCATCCGACGATCTGCCTCGCGCTGCTGGCCCGCCATCTGCCGCGCGGTGCCGCACCGCTGCTCGATGCCGGGGCCGGCACCGGGCTGATCGGCGAATGGTTGAACATTGCCGGCTATCCCCAGGTCGAGGCGCTGGACATCTCGGAAGGCATGCTGGCCCAGGCCGCGCACAAGGGCGTCTATTCGGCGCTTCATTGCCTGGCTCTCGGCGGTCTTCTACCCTTTGCCGACGGCGCCTATGCCGGGATCATCTCGGCCGGCGTCTTCACTTCCGGCCATGTCGGTGTCGAGGGTTTGGACGAACTGATCCGCATTTGCCGTCCGGGTGGCATCATCGTGCTGACGGTCAAGAACACGCTGTGGGATCAGGGCTTTGCCGCACGCATCACTGAGCTCGAGGCGCAGGGCCTCATCAGCCGCGTCGAGGAAACGAGGCCTTACATCTCCATGCCGGGCGAAGCCGATACCGTACCCAGCCGCGGTCTCGCTTTGCGAGTGATCTGATCTACGCTTTGATCTTGGCGGCTGTCGGATCGTACATCGGCTCGAGATGGATCTTGGCCGGTGTTCGTTCCATCGCGACCACCAGTTCGTAGTCGCCCGAGGTGAGAAAATCGTCGCTGACGCCATCGGCGTTGCGCACATAGCCGTAGCCGATGTTCTTGCCCAGCGTGTAGCCATAGCCGCCGCTGGTGAGATAGCCGACCAGCTCGCCATTGCGCAGGATGGTCTCGCGGCCGAGCAACACGATCTCCGGGTCATCGACCGTGAAGCCGACGAAACGTTTCTTCAGCGCCGCGCCGCTGGCCGTCTCGAGCGCTCGCCGCCCAATGAAATCGGTGTTCTTGCGCAGCTTGACCGCCCAGCCGAGGCCGGCTTCCTGCGGCGTGTCGTTGGGAGTGATGTCGGAGCCCCAGGCGCGATAGCCTTTTTCCAACCGCAGCGATTCGAGCGCTCTGTAGCCGACCGGGCGGATGTCATGCGTCTTGCCTGCCGCCATCAGCGCGTCGAAGACTTCGCCGGTGGCCGCGATCGGCACATGCAGTTCCCAGCCGAGTTCGCCGACATAGGTGACGCGCAGCGCCCGAACTGTGTGACCGGCGACGGCGATTTCGCGCACATGGCCGAACGGGAAGCTCGCATTCGACACGTCGGCACCGGTCACGGCCGAAAGCACGTCGCGCGCCCGAGGACCCATCAGCGACAGCGTGCCAAAATCCTCGGAGACGTCGACAAGCGTGGCATTGAGCCCCTCGCCGATGTGATCGCTGATCCATGACAGGTCATGCGTGCGGAAGCCGGTACCGGTGACGATATAGAACGCCTCCTCGGCCAGTCGCGCCACCGTCAGGTCGGCCTCGATGCCGCCGCGTGTGTTGAGAAGCTGCGTGTAGGTCAGCCGGCCGACAGGCTTGCTGACGTCGTTGGCGCAGATCCAGTCCAGCGCCTTCAGCGCATCGGGCCCGCTCAGCTCATATTTGGCGAAGGAAGATTGGTCGAAGATGCCGACCTTTTCGCGCACGTGCCTGTGTTCGTCGCCGACCGCGGCGAACCAGTTCTGCCGCCCCATCGAATAGATGTCCTGGGGCTCGACACCTTCGGGCGCAAACCAGTTAGGCCGCTCCCAGCCGAGCTTCGAGCCGAACACGGCGCGCTGCTGTTTCAGCCTGTCGTAAAGGGGCGAGACGATACGAGGCCGCCCGCTGACGTACTCCTCATGCGGAAAGCCGATCGTATAGTGTTTCCCATAGGCTTCCAGAGTGCGGTCGCGGACCCATTGCCGGTCGCGGTGCAAATTGGAAAAGCGCCTGATATCGACGACCCACAGGTCGAGTGGCGCTTCGCCGTCGACAACCCACTGCGCCAGCACCCAGCCGGCCCCGCCGCCCGATGCGATGCCGAAGGCGTTGAAGCCGGCGCCGACGAACATGTTGGCGCATTCGGGCGCAGTGCCGAGGATGAAATTGCCGTCCGGCGTAAAACTCTCCGGGCCGTTGATCATCTGCTTGACGCCGACGGTTTCCAGCGCCGGCATACGCGCGATCGCATGCATCATGTGTTGCTCGAAATGATCGTAATCGTCGTCGAACAGTCTGAACTCCCAATCATTGGGTACGTCGCCCCCGGGGAGATCGGTCGTCCAGGCCTGTGGATTCGGCTCGTAGCCGCCCATCACCAGCCCGCCGACCTCCTCCTTGAAATAGGTGCGCCGGTCCGGGTCACGAATGGTCGGCGCGTCGGTCGCCAGCCCATCGATCTTCTCGGTGATGATGTACTGGTGCTTCACTGGCTGCAGCGGCACGTTGATGCCGGCCATCGCGCCGACCTGCCGTGCCCATTGCCCGGCGCAGTTGACCACCTTGTCGCAGGCGATGTCGCCCTTGCTGGTCTTCACCGCCGTGATGCGGCCGTCCTTCATCTCGAAACCGGTGACGCGGACATCCTCGAACAATTTCGCGCCATGCATGCGCGCGCCCTTGGCCAGCGACTGCGTGATGTCGGAGGGGCTCGCCTGGCCATCGGTCGGCAGCCAGGAGGCTCCGACGAGATCGCCGGTTTCCATGAGCGGCCACATGGATTTGATCTCCGCCGCGGACAGCAATTGCATGTCCATGCCGAAACTTTTCGCCGTCGTCGCCAGCCTTTTGTACTCGGTCCAGCGGTCGGCATTGGTGGCGAGCCTGAGGCAGCCGGTCATCTTCCAGCCGGTGGCGAGGCCGGTCTCGGCCTCCAGTCCCTTGTAGAGGTCGACTGAGTATTTCAGCACACGGGTGATCGACGCTGACGAGCGCAGCTGGCCGACAAGGCCGGCGGCGTGCCAGGTCGAGCCCGAGGTCAGCTTGCCTTGCTCCAGCAGCACGACATCAGCCTTGTGGTCGCGCGCCAGGTGATAGGCTGTCGAACAGCCGATGATGCCGCCGCCAATGACGACGATGGCGGCCTGGCTGGGCAATGTCATGATTTCTGTGTCCCGTACTTTGTTCTGTAGTTTTCCAGCGCGGCGTCGAGCCGCGTCAGGTTTTCCTCGGTGTAGGCGACGTAGTCGATGCCAGGCGCGTCGAGATAGAGCTCGGACACCATGCTCCACATCGCCTCGCGCAGCAGCGAGGCGCATTGCATAGCCGCGTGCGAGCGGCGGATCGCCTCGTCCGGTTCCTTCATGAAATAGGCGGTCAGGAAGGCGAAGGATTCCTCGTCGCTCATCCCGGCGTTGGAGGCTACGCCAGCGAGATCGAACATCGCCGTATTGAAGCCGGCATATTCGAAGTCGATCAGCCACAGCCTGTTGCCATCGTCGAGAATGTTGGCCGGCAGCAGATCGTTGTGGCCAAAGACGATCGGCAGCAGTTTCTGTGCGCGCTCCAGCTCGTCAGCCAGCGTCAGCAGGCGCGGCAGGTCGCTGCGTTTGCGGCTGCCGCCTTCTTCAAGCGTGCGCGCATAGTCTCGGATGACATGGAACACCCAGAACATGAAGCCGGCGCCGGAGACGTGATTGGGCATCTCGCGATGGAAGGCGCGCATGAGCGCCGCGATACGCCCGAGACTGGTGCGCACATCCTCCGCCTGCAAGGTTTTGGCGCCGAGAAACTCCGTCACCAGGATGCCCGGCTCGGCATGGAGGACGGCCGGTGCGAAACCAGCGGCATGGGCCGCCCGCGCGGTCATCACCTCGCGCTCACGAAAGACATGGTGGAACGGATAGTCCTTGCCGAAGCGAACGACATGTTTGCCGGCCGCATCCGTGACCACATAGTTGGCGTTGCTCAGACCGCCGGGTAGGGGTGCGATTTCGATGCCGCCGGTCCAGCAGGGCAGGTCGCGGATGCGTTCTTCGGCGGTCACGGAATCATCCCTGGTTTGCTGGGGGTTCGATAAGGTGCCATGGACAGAGCGACGATGGCGGGGAGAAACGCAAAAAATCTCGTCGGTGCGGGATGCCAGGATCGGTATCCCGCACCGCACCGACGAGCCCCTTGGCCAGGTCTTTGAGCCCGGCATCCGCCCCCGCGGATCTGAAACTTCCTCGCGCCCGGCACGTTACAAACGGCCTGGTGCGTGAGTTGCGGATCTGCCATCACCCTCCCGTTGCAGCTCCGAACCCTGTCTTGACTTCACGCCCGGGTTGCTCGGTTGTCAAGAAAAAGATGTGACCTTTTTTGGGTGTTTTGCCCGAAACCTAAGATGGCTCCTTTAAAAACGCTTGAATTACCTTAAAATCGGTCAGAGTCTCAGTTCGGGGAACCAAATGGCTCAATCCAAGCGCCACGGCGAGATCCTGCGGCTGCTGCAGGAAGAAGGCACTGTCACCATCGCCAGCCTGGCCGACCGGCTGGGCGTGTCGCTCGAGACCGTGCGCCGCGACGTCAAGCCTCTCACCGGCGACGGCTCCGTCCTCAAGATGCATGGCGCCATCGGCCTGCCGTCGATGGTAGGCGAAGCGCCGTTCGAGCGGCGCATGCGTGAGAATGCCGATGCCAAGCGCATCATTGCCCGCATGGTCGCCGGCACCATCCGCGATGGCGAATCGATCATGCTCGACACCGGCACGACAACCTCGTTCCTGGCCCGCGAGCTGCTCGGCCATCGGCGCCTGACGGTCGTCACCAACTCATCGGATATCGCCCGCACGCTGGCCACCATCAACGGCAATAAGGTCTACATGGCCGGCGGCGAGCTGCGCAGCGATTCCGGCGCCGCCTTCGGCGCCTCGGCCATTGACTTCGTCAGCCGCTTCTCGGTCAGCCACGCCATCATCTCCACCGGTGCCATCGATGCGGTGATGGGGGTCATGGACTATGACCTGGAAGAAGCCGAATTCGCGCGCATGGTGCTGTCGCGCGGTCAGCGTTCGCTCGTCATCACCGATCACTCGAAGTTCGGCCGCCTCGGTCTGGTCCAGGTCTGCGGCTTCGACAGTTTTTCCGAGATCGCCACCGACCGGTCGCCGCCGCACGACATCGCCGCGGCCTTGGCGCAGGCCGGCGCGCGGCTCAGCATCGTCGGCGCGGAGAGCGGGTTCTGATCCAGCCAACTTATGCCGACGGTTTGGCCGGCACTTCCCACCGCCGCCTCCGCCGTGTTTAGTCCGGCTATGGCCTTCACCATCCGCCAGTTGCAGTTCTTCATCGCCGTGGCCGAGCAAGGCACGGTCTCGGGTGCCGCGCAGAACCTCTCGATCTCACAGTCGTCGGTCACCGAAGCGATCAAGGAACTCGAAAGCGATCTCGGCGTCGAACTGTTCGAACGCCATCCGCGCGGCCTCAACATAACCCACAAGGGTCATCAGTTCCTGCGCCACGCCACCAAGATCCTCGCCGATGTGTCCGACGCGCGCCGTTCTTTCTCCGGCGAGCAAACGGTGGCAGGCGGTCGGCTGCAGCTGGGCGTCACCTCGCTCGTCGCAGGTTACGTGCTATCGGATCTGCTTGCCCGCTACCGCCGCGCCTATCCCGGCGTCGAGGTCTCGGCAATCGAGGATAATGGCGACTACCTCGAGCATCTCTTGATCGGCGGCAAGCTCGACATTGCCGTCATGGTCACCTCCAATCTGCGCGACCGCACCGCGCTGCAGTCGGAAATCCTCGAAGTCTCGGCCTATCGGCTGTGGCTGCCGCTCGGCCACCCGCTCGTCAGCGCAGACATCATCAGCATTGGCGACATTGCCTCCGAAACGCTAATTATGCTGACCGTCGATGAGATCGAGGAAAATACTGGCAAGCTGCTGACGGCAATCGGCGCCAAGCCACATGTCGCCTTCCGCACGCGTTCCGTCGAAGCCGTGCGCAGTCTGGTCGCGACCGGTGCCGGCGTGGCGCTGTTGCCCGACCTCGTCTACCGGCCCTGGTCGCTCGAAGGCGACCGCATCGAATCGCGCGACATTTCGGGCTCCTTGCCGGTGGTGCAGGTCGGCATGGTCTGGCGGCGCGGTTCCGGCCTGCCGCAGGCGGCGCGTGATTTCATCGGCCTTGCCCAATCGCAACGGACGGTCCGCCGCTAGTGTGGCCTACTCCAGTTGACGTCGCCAGTCCTGCGCTCGCGCCTTGTGACAGAGACCGCCTCCGCCTTGAACGGCCCGATTGGAGCAACCTCGAAGCGGCCGGCGCCGGCAAGCCTGACGGCGCGGCGGAACGTCGGACACTCCATCGGCCGGGCTGCCGGACATCGGGCGGCGTGACGCAAAGCCTCTCGGATCGCGGTCAGGCGCTGGATGGTTTGGTCAAGTTCGTTCGCCTTGGCATCCAGGCGCCCTCGATCCATTTTCGGCAGGCCGTCGGGCGTCAGCATCGCGGAAATCTCGTCCAGTGCAAATCCACCGGCGCGTCCAAGCGCGATCAAGGCGAGCCGTTCCAGGACGGCCGGGTCGAACAAGCGGCGCTGGCCGCGACGGCCGATCGAGGCAATGAGGCCCTTCTCCTCGTAGTAGCGAAGTGTCGAGGCGGGCACGCCGGTGCGGCGTGACACTTCGGCAATATCCATATCTTTCATGCTTGACCTCAAGTCGGCTTGAACTCGTAGAGTGCTCGCGACGAGCGGTGAGAGCAACAGCAAGTGAGGTCCGTTATGCCACAATCCGCGCAGCCAAACACACGGCAAGCCGCGCTCTGGAATGATGTCAGCGGAAAGGCCTGGGTCGAGATGCAGCCGATCCTCGACGAGGTACTGGCGCCGTTCGAGCGGCTGGTAGTCGATGCCGGCTATCCCGGGGAAGGGGGCAATGTCCTGGACATCGGCTGCGGCGCCGGCGCTACAACTCTGGCGATGGCGCGCCTCGTGGGCAACGACGGACGTTGTGTTGGGCTTGACATCTCGCAGCCGCTTGTCGCCCTGGCGACGGAGCGCACGCGGCGGGAAGAGGTAGCAAACGCAAGTTTTGAAGTGGGCGATGCCCAGGCGTATGCATTCGAATCTGGGCACTTCGACGCTGTTGTCTCGCGCTTTGGTGTCATGTTCTTCGATGATCCCGTGGCCGCGTTCACCAACATAAGACGGGCCGCAAGGCGCGGTGGCAAACTCGCCTTTGTTGCTTGGCGCAGTCCAGTCGAGAATGATTTCATGACGACCGCTGCGCGAGCGGCTGCGCCTTTCCTGCCGCCCGCACCCGCGCCAGACCCCGATGCGCCGGGGCAGTTTGCCTTTGCCGACGGCGCCAATGTGAAGCAGATCCTTGACGCCAGCGGCTGGGCATCAATCGAAGTCGAACAGGTGGACGTCCTGTGTCAGATCGCCCAAGACGATCTGATGACGTACGTCACCCGGCTAGGGTCGGTCGGCGCCGCGCTGCGCGAGGTTGACCGGGCAGTGGCCGAAAAAATCACTACGGTGTTGCCTGCTGCGTTCGCGCCTTTCATGGAGGACGGTGAGGCTCGCTTCAATGCCGCCTGCTGGCTGGTGACGGCGCTGGCTTGAAGGGGGCGTCTGGCTATCGGTAAAACCGATATCGCCTTTCTGATAAATCAATTTGCGAAACCGGGTTTTTCACAGCACTTTCCGATTTCAGGGACAAGCCGCCATCAGAGCGGCATCAAGTCCAAACGGACGAACTGACTTTTTCAGGCTGCGCGTGACCCCTGGCGAGGACCGAAAACCGGCTTTCGCAGTCAAGCGCCAAAATGGGAGATCGACGATGAATTCATTCCTCAAGTCATGCACTGCCTTGACGATCGCGCTGACCTTCTCCGGCCAGGCCGTCGCCCAGGTCAAGGAACTTGGCAAGGGCGAAGGCCAGCTCAACATCGTGGCGTGGCCGGGCTACATCGAACGCGGCGAAACCGACAAGGGCTATGACTGGGTGACCTCTTTCGAGAAGGAAACCGGCTGCAAGGTAAACGTCAAGACGGCCAATACTTCCGACGAGATGGTCTCGCTGATGAACGAGGGTGGTTTCGACCTTGTCACCGCCTCAGGCGATGCCTCGCTGCGCCTCGTTGCCGGCAAGCGCGTGCAACCAATCAACACCGATCTCATCCCGAGCTGGAAAACGGTCGACGAGCGCCTCAAGGACGCGCCGTGGTTTACCGTCGGCGGCGTCCATTACGGCGTTCCCTACCAGTGGGGTCCCAACGTCCTGATGTACAACACCGACGTATTCAAGGAGGCTCCCAAGAGCTGGAATGTCGTCTTCGAGGAAATGAAGCTGCCGGATGGCAAATCCAACAAGGGGCGCGTGCAGGCCTATGATGGGCCGATCCACATCGCGGATGCGGCCAACTATCTGATGTTCCATAAGCCGGAACTCGGCATCAAGGATCCTTACGAACTGAATGAGGACCAGTACAAGGCAGCGCTCGACCTGCTGCGCGTCCAGCGCACCCTGGTCGGCCGCTACTGGCATGACGCAGCTATCCAGGTCGACGATTTCCAGAACGAAGGCGTCGTCGCTTCAGGTTCGTGGCCTTTCCAGGTCAACACGCTGGTCGCCGCCAAGAAGCCGATCGCCTCGACCATTCCGGAGGAGGGCGCCACCGGTTGGGCCGACACCACGATGATGGAAGCCGATTCGGCCAATCCCAACTGCGCCTATATGTGGATGGAACATTCGCTGTCGCCCAAGGTACAGGGTGATGTCTCGGCCTGGTTTGGTTCGCTGCCCGTCGTGCCAGCCGCCTGTAAGGGCAATGAGCTTTTGACCGACGAAGGCTGCAAGACCAACGGCTACGACAATTTCGACAAGATCAAGTTCTGGAAGACCCCGGTGTCGAAATGCACCACCCAGAACGACCAGTGCGTGCCCTATTACCGCTGGGTATCGGACTATATCGGCGTCATCGGGGGTCGTTAAGCGCTCTTACCCTTCCCCTTGTGGGGAGGGTCGACGCGCAGCGTCGGGGTGGGGTCCCGGACACGATTTTGCCTATGAGGCCGCCCCCCACCGTGGCCTTTGCTGCGGTCTCCTCCATCGACGGGAGGTGGGGTGGCGCGCGAATTCGCCATCCCCTGCCAGGATTTGCAGGCGAGGTGATCAACAGAACTAAACCGGCAACAGACTGACAGCACCATGACATCAGCCGTTTCCTTCCAGAAAGCCTCGCGCCATTTCGGCAGCGTTCGCGCCGTCGACGCGGTCGATCTCGAGATCGCGCCGGCCGAATTCTTCGCCATGCTGGGGCCGTCCGGTTCCGGCAAGACCACCTGTCTGCGCCTCATCGCCGGTTTTGAGCAGCCGACCTCCGGTTCGATCTCGATCTTTGGCGAACGCGCCGAAGGCGTGCCGCCCTATCGACGCAACGTCAATACCGTGTTTCAGGACTATGCGCTGTTCCCGCATCTGAATGTGCTCGACAACGTCGCCTACGGGCTGATGGTCAAGGGCGCCGGCAAGGCTGAACGGCACAAGGCTGCGGAAGAGGCTCTGGCTCTGGTGCGGCTGCCCGGCTATGGCGCTCGCCGCCCCGGCCAGCTTTCCGGCGGCCAGCGCCAGCGCGTCGCACTCGCCCGCGCGCTGGTCAACCAGCCCAGGGTGCTGTTGCTCGACGAGCCGCTTGGCGCGCTCGACCTCAAATTGCGCGAGAACATGCAGGAGGAACTGAAGTCGCTGCAGAAGGCCCTCGGCATCACCTTCGTCTTCGTCACCCACGATCAGGGCGAGGCGCTGTCGATGGCCGACCGCGTCGCCGTCTTCAATGACGGCAAGATCATGCAAATCGGTACACCGGAGGATATCTACCAGCGGCCGAAGACCCGCTTCGTTGCCGATTTCGTCGGCTCATCCAATGTACTGCCGCCGGATTTCGTCCAGCGTTATTCCGGCCAGCATCGCTGGGGCAGCCTGCGCCCTGAATCCATTCGCGTCGGACGAGCGGCCAGTGGTGAAGGCGTGTCCGCCCGCCTCGTCTCGACCAATTATCTCGGCGCCACGACGAAGCTGGAACTCGACGCCGACGGGCTGCGGTTGCACGCCATCGTGCCGGCCGGCACGGCCTTGCCAGGGGAAGGCGAGACGGTCGTGCTCACCTTCAACCGCGAGCATCTGCACCTGATGGATGAGCCGGCATGATGAAGGTTTGCGCGAAGCGCCCCCCTCTGTCCTGCCGGACATCTCCCCCTCAAGGGGGGAGATCAGTAGCTTCCCGGCCTCGCCAATTCTGCCACGTAGGAGATTGGCGAAACCCGAATGGACAGCCAATCTCCCCCCTTGAGGGGGAGATGTCCGGCAGGACAGAGGGGGGCGCCGTAGAGCGCTACCTGTCTCATGATCTCCCGCAATACAGAGCGGCCCGATGACAATCGCCGCGCTCAACTCCAATCCCACCCCCGCCATCCTGCCGGGCAGCGGCGGCTTGCGAGGCGCGCTGTCGGATCTTTTCTGGCGCAAGCCGAAGGTCCTGCTGCTGCTCATGCTGCTGCCGCCGGTGCTGTGGCTCGGGATCGTCTATATCGGCTCGCTATTCGCCCTCCTGGCGCAGAGTTTTTTCTCCATCGACGAGTTTTCCGGCCTCATCAACCGAGAGTTCACGTTGAAGACCTATGCCGACCTGTTCCAGGCCGCCAATCTCGACATCATCCTGCGGACGGTGACGATGGCGGCTCTGGTCACGCTGGCCTCGGCCGTCGTCGCCTTCCCGATCGCCTACTACGCGGCGCGCTATGCGCGCGGCCGCTGGAAGGCGCTGTTCTACCTCGGCATCATGCTGCCGCTGTGGTCGAGCTACCTGGTCAAGATCTATGCCTGGAAGCTTATCCTGGCCAAGGAAGGAATCCTGACCTGGCTGCTCGCCAAGCTGCATCTGTCGTGGGTACTCGACGCCTGGCTGTCGCTGCCGGTCGTTGGCGGCAATTCGCTGTCGGTGTCGTTCACCGGCACCTTCATCGTCTTCGTCTATGTCTGGCTGCCTTTCATGATCCTGCCGGTACAGGCGGCGCTCGAGCGCGTGCCCGGCAATCTGGTCGAGGCATCGTCCGACTTGGGGGCTTCGCCGGGACAGACCTTCCGCAACGTGCTGTTCCCACTGGCGTTGCCGGGCATCGTCGCCGGTTCGATCTTCACCTTCTCGCTGACGCTCGGCGACTACATCATCCCGCAGATCATCGGCACCTCGCGGCTGTTCATCGGCCAGGCGGTCTATTCGCAGCAAGGCACCGCCGGCAACATCCCGCTCGCCGCCGCCTTCACCGTGGTGCCGATCGTCATCATGGGATTGTATCTCTGGGGCGCCAAGCGCATGGGGGCCTTCGATGCGCTCTGATGGCTCGCAATCCGCGCCTCTCAGCCTGAAGGTGGCCGCCGCCTGCGGGCTGCTGTTCCTGCACCTGCCAATCCTGCTGATCTTCGTCTACGCGTTCACCACCGAAGAGAAGAGTTTCGTCTGGCCGCCGCCGGGGCTGACGACGCAATGGTTCGCCGTTACCTGGAACCGGCCCGACGTCTGGCAGGCACTGTCGCTGTCGGTCAGGGTCGCGGCCATCTCGACGGCGATAGCGCTCGTCCTCGGCACGCTCTGTTCGGCGGCTGTGTCGCGGACAAAATTCTTCGGCCGCGAAACCATCTCGCTGCTGGTCATCCTGCCGATCGCGCTGCCCGGCATCATCACCGGCATCGCGCTGCGCTCGGCCTTTTCGCTGGCAGACATCCCGTTCTCGTTTTGGACGATCGTGCTAGGCCACGCCACCTTCTGCGTCGTCGTCGTCTACAACAACGCCGTCGCCCGCTTTCGCCGCACATCAGGCTCGATGATCGAGGCGTCGATGGATCTTGGTGCCGACGGCTTCCAGACCTTCCGCCATGTCGTGCTGCCCAACATCGCCACCGCACTGCTGGCCGGCGGCATGCTGGCCTTTGCCTTGTCTTTCGATGAGGTCATCGTCACCACCTTCACCGCAGGCCAGCAGCAGACGCTACCGATCTGGATGCTTGAAGAGCTGATCCGTCCGCGCCAGCGCCCGGTCACCAACGTCGTCGCCATGGTCGTGGTGCTGGTGACGCTGCTGCCGATCCTTGCCGCCTATTACCTCACCCGCGACAGCGACCAGATCGCTGGAAGCGGGAAATGAAAAACAGCGAATAGGGAGTAGCGAATAGCGAATAGGGAAACCGACTGCCAAGACCTGCTCGCTGCTCGCTATTCGCTACTCGCTCCTGTTCAAGGAGAACCCGATGGAAACCCAGATGCTGATCGGCTCGAAATTCGAGAAGGGCACCGAAACCGAGGAACCCATCCTCAATCCGAAGACCGGGGCGACCATCCTCAACCTGCCCGAGGCCAGCCAGGCACAGATCGAGGCGGCGGTACTGGCGGCCGAAAAGGCGTTCTTCCTGTGGTCGCGCACCACGCCGGCGCAGCGCTCCGGCTATTTGCTTAAGATCGCCGACCGCATCGAGGCCGACGCCAAGGAGTTCGCCACGCTCGAGGCGCTCAATTGCGGCAAGCCGATCAATGCCGTGCTCAATGACGAAATCCCGGCGATCGTCGACTGCTACCGCTTCTTTGCCGGCGCCCTGCGCTCGATGCCGGGCGTCGTCGCCGGCGAATACATTCCCGGCCACACCTCAATGGTCCGCCGCGACGCAATCGGCATCGTCGCTTCCATCGCGCCGTGGAACTACCCGCTGATGATGATGGCCTGGAAGCTGGCGCCGGCGATCGCCGGCGGCAACACCGTCGTCTTCAAGCCGTCCGAGCAGACGCCGCTGACGGCCCTGAAACTGGCGAAGATCCTTGCCGAGATCCTGCCGGAAGGCGTGGTCAATGTCGTGCTCGGCCGCGGCGACAGCGTCGGCAACACGCTGATCAACCATCCCAAGGTCAACATGATCTCGATCACCGGCGACGTCGCCACCGGCAAGAAGGTGCTGCAGGCGGCCGCCAAGTCGGTCAAGCGCACCCATCTCGAACTCGGCGGCAAGGCGCCGGTCATCGTCTTCGACGATGCCGACCTCCGCTCGGTGGTCAACGGCCTGCGCGCCTTCGGTTACTACAATGCCGGCCAGGACTGCACCGCCGCCTGCCGCATCTATGCCGGCAAGAAGATCTACGACAAGCTTGTCGCCGATCTGTCCTCAGCCGTCTCGACCATCAAGTACAATCGCCCAGACGACACCGAAAACGAGATCGGGCCGCTGATCTCGCGCCGCCAGCGCGACCGTGTATCGAGCTTCGTCGAGCGTGCCTCGGAACTGAAGCACATCGAGATCACCACCGGTGGCAAACCGGGCGAGGGCTCCGGATTCTATTACCAGCCGACCGTCGTTGCCGGCGCCCTGCAGGAAGACGAGATCGTGCGTCGCGAAGTGTTCGGGCCGGTCGTCTCGATCACCCGTTTCACCGAAGTCGACGAGGCGGTAAACTGGGCCAATGACAGCGACTATGGCCTTGCATCCTCGGTGTGGACCAAGGACGTGTCGCGCGCCATGGCGACTGCCGCGCGCCTCCAGTATGGTTGCACCTGGATCAACACCCATTTCATGCTGACCAACGAGATGCCGCATGGCGGACTGAAACAGTCCGGCTACGGCAAGGACATGTCGCTCTACGCGCTCGAGGACTACACCGCCGTCCGGCACGTGATGGTTGCGCATAGCTAGCTAGCGCTTGGAAATGCAAGCACTCAGAAGGAGGAATGACCATGCATCGCCGCCAGTTTCTGTCATCCGCAGCCATCGCCGGAGCACTGTTGGCCACTGGGCCATCCTTTGCTGCCGACACCGCCCGATCGGTCGTCGAAGCCTATCTCGCCGCCTGGAATGCCCATGATTCGACCAAGGCCGCCAGCTATTTCGCCGACGACGTCATCTACTACGATGCCTCGGTCGGCACCCCAGTCAAAGGCAAGGAAGCCGCCAAGACCGGCGTCATCGACAACTTCCTCAAGGCCGTTCCTGATGCCGTCTGGACGATGAAGGGCGCGCCTGTGGTGGAGGGCGACCGCGTCTCCTTCGAATGGGAGTTTTCCGGCACCAACACAGGCGCTTGGGCCGATGGCACGGCCGCCACCGGCAAGAAATTTTCCTTCACCGGCGCTTCGATGTTCTCGATCAAGGACGGCAAGATAGCCACCCAGAGTGACTACTATGACGCGCTCGGCTTCTACAAGCAGCTTGGCCTGATGTAGAGGCACCGTTCATGGGGAGCAGGAAGAACGGCTCGAAGGACCGATATGAGGCAGGGCCAACCTTTAAAAGCTGGCCTCTGCCCCGATCTGTCTGCCGGCATCTTCTTCCCGTAAGCGGCGAGAAGAGAGCACTACTCCACGATGCGGTAGATATTCCACAGGCTGGTGCCTGACACGACGTAGGGCTCCATCTCCTTGCCCCATTTGGCGTGCGCGTCGATCTTGCTGATCTTGGCGAAGAACGCCTCCAATTGGGCCAGGCTCTCGACCTGGTGGTGCGACTCGACCGTCGCTTCCCGGGCGCCGATCGAGCCGGTCATGATCTTGAACTCGAGATCGGCGAGACCGACCTGCGACCCGATCTCGCGTTCCCATTTCTTCAACAGGTCGAGCACGGTCTGCTTGTGTCCGAACTTGGCGTCGATCTGCCATCTGGCGCTGAACATTGTCTTCTCCTCCGGGGTTGAGGCCGGGGCATGATCCCGAAAAGTGGAATCCGATCGGGATCAGGCACCAGCACTGAAACAGAGCCCATCCCGATTCAATCGGGATGGGCAGCTTCGCCGTTGACCTACTCGTCCCATGCCTGCACGACGGTCTGCCGTGCAATCAGCCCGTTCTTCAGCTCCAGCGTCGCGGCGCAGAACACCTTGGTGCCGTCTGGATAGGCGCAGGCCTGGGTGAAGGCAAGGCTGTCGCCCTCGGCGATGGTGGTGTCGACCTTATGGGTCATCGCACGGCTGCAGATGTCGTCCCAGAACGTGCTTATCGCCGCGCGCCCGCGAATTTCACGCGGCTTGCTCGGCGGGTTGTTGCGGTCGATCACCCGCACCAGCGCGTCGTCGGCATAGAAGCTCGACAGCATCCTGCCATCACGGCCTTCGATCGCCTTCTTGATCGACGCGCCATTCACTGTTTGGGTCTTGGTCAGCATTTCATCCTCCATTGGCCCGTCTTCCGACGGGCGGTTGATGGTCGAAGTGCTGCCCGGCGTTCATCGCCGGGCAGTGATTTCTTCACTGCGACTTCGCCTTGACGGCGGCGAACAGGTCGTCGGTCTGCTTCTTGAAGGTGGCGAGATCGACCTGGCTGCCGTTGAGTATCGTCGACCAGCGGCGCACGATCGCCGACATCGCGACCGCCTCCACGCGGTCCACCTCGGCCACGGCGCTTGTCGAACAGGATCAGCCGCGAGAACGCGGAAAGCCGCTTCAGACGCCTGGTATAACCTTCGTCTTCCCAGTGCAGGTCGAGATTGGAAATGAAGCCTGGCACGAAGACGAGAACGAACGATCCTTGGCCGGCCACCTGATAGGCGATCCGCACATCGCCGCTATGGGCGTATCGGGTCTCGATCGGCCTCACGAGGTTTTTCCGCCCGGCCTGACGATTTCTGGTCGTAAACCATAGCAGAGCAACGCCGATCGGGGCAGCCCAAACCTTAGCGATAAGGAATATACGCCGGCGTGGCTCGACGATTATTTTTGCGAGGCGGCGATGTCGGCCGGAGAAGCCTTGAGCCCGAGCCTGATGTCGGCCTCGGCTGGTGTGATCGGTCGCTTGATCCTGGCGGAGGCAGCAACCACCAACTCGTTGAAATCCGCGGTGCCGCCGTCCAGCATCTCGAAGAACTGCCGCCGCATTCTCGGCTCCCAGAACTTGTTGATGTGCTCTGCGACGCCGGCAATGCCTTCCTCGCGCGGCTTGGAATGGAAAAAATCGGCGATCTGGTTCGCCATGCGCACCAGCTTCTCGCTGGTGCTCATGATGTGTTCTTCGTCATGCGACATGCTTGGCAACTCCGCAAACCACCCGGTCGGGGTGGGTGAAAATATCAAAATCGTCGCCGCGAACCAGCGCCACCAGCGTCATGCCAGCCTCTTGCGCCGTGCGGATGGCCAATGCGGTCGGCGCCGAGACGGCGATGATGAAGGCCGAGCCGATAGAAGCCGCCTTCTGCACCATTTCGACCGAAACGCGCGACGTCACCACGACAGCACCGGATGCGCCGTCGATGCCGGCCTTGGCCAGCGCGCCAGCCAGCTTGTCCAGCGCATTGTGACGGCCGACATCTTCGCGCGCCATGACGATGCCCTTGCCGGGCACATAGAAGCCGGCGGCATGCACCGCTCCGGTCTCGCTGTGCAGAGGCTGCACTTTCGACAGAAGCTTGACCGAGGCGGCGATATCGTCGGCATCAAGTGTAAGTTTCGACGCACCAACCGCGTCGACCGAGCGCATTGCTTCTTCGATGGATTCGATGCCGCAGAGCCCGCAGCCAACCGGGCCGGCCAATCGCCTGCGCCGCGCCTCGAAACGCGTGTTGGCGGTGTCCTTCAACCGGATCTGGATGTCGATGCCGGCACCATGGTCCTCGACCTCGATCGCTTCGATCTCGTCGGGCTGCGCAATGATGCCTTCGGTTAGCGAGAAACCGAGCGCGAAGTCCTCGAAATCGGCTGGGCTCGCCATCATCACCGCATGCGTGGTGCCGGCGAAGGAGAACGCAACCGGCGTCTCTTCCGGCACCATGCGGTCGGCCGCGGCGGTGCCGCTGGCGCGGTGCGCGAGACGGGAAATCTGGCTGATTGGCTGGCGTTGGCGGGTCACGCAGCACGCCCCTCTGGCCTGCCGGAAAAGCCGTCCCCCACTCCGTCGCTGCTGCGCAGCGCCACCTCTCCCCCCTCCGGAGGGAGAGGAAGGGTGCCTCCCGGCAAAGGCTCGCGCCTTTCCTCTCCCCCGTCGATCGGGGGAGAGGTGTCGAGCGAAGCAAGACGGAGGGTGGGTGGACCAAACCGAGAGATTTAAACTATTGCTTTAGAAAACCACGACACAACTAAACCCCCCCATAAAACTTACCGATGCGACGGCTCTGCCTGGCTTGCTCGTCATAATCGCGCTGCCATTCCGACGGCCCGTTCGAGGCGCCGACCTGCACCGCCGTCACCTTGTATTCCGGGCAGTTGGTCGCCCAGTCGGAGAAGTCGGTGGTGATGACGTTGGCCTGCGTGTCCGGATGATGGAATGTCGTGTAGACGACGCCTGGCGACACCCGGTCCGTGATCAGCGCGCGCAGCGTCGTCTCGCCCGAGCGGCTGGTCAGCCGGACCCAGTCGCCGTCGCGCAGTCCGCGGTTCTCGGCGTCGTGCGGATGGATCTCCAGCCGGTCCTCGCCGTGCCACATGATGTTGTCGGTGCGCCTGGTCTGCGCTCCGACATTGTACTGCGAAAGGATGCGGCCGGTGGTAAGCAGCAGCGGGAAGCGCGGGCCGGTCCTCTCGTCCGTCGCCACATATTCGGTGCGGATGAACTTGCCCTTGCCGCGCACGAACCCGTCGATATGCATGATCGGGGTGCCGAGCGGCGCCTTCTCGTTGCAAGGCCATTGCACGGATCCGACACGGTCGAGCAGCTCGAAGGAGACGCCGGCGAAGCTCGGCGTTGTCATCGCGATCTCGTCCATGATCTCGGAAGGATGCTGATAGTTCCAGTCCAGCCCGATCGCGCGGGCAAGCTCCTGCGTCGCCTCCCAATCGGCATAGCGCGCCTTCGGCTCCAGAACCTTGCGCACCATGTTAATGCGGCGCTCCGCGTTGGTGAAGGTGCCGTCCTTCTCCAGGAAGGTCGAGCCGGGCAGGAAGACATGGGCGTAGTTCGCCGTCTCGTTGAGGAAGAGGTCGTGCACGACGACGCATTCCATCGCGGCAAGGCCAGCGGCGACATGCTTGGTGTCGGGGTCGGACTGAAGAATGTCCTCGCCCTGGATGTAGATACCCTTGAAGCTGCCGTCGACGGCGGCATCCAGCATGTTGGGGATGCGCAAGCCGGGCTCGTCGTCCAGCTTCACGCCCCACAAGGTCTCATAGATGTCGCGCACGGCTTCGCCGGAGATATGGCGATAGCCGGGCAGTTCGTGCGGGAAGGAGCCCATGTCGCACGAGCCCTGCACGTTGTTCTGGCCGCGCAGCGGATTCACGCCGACGCCTGGCCGGCCGATATTGCCGGTGGCCATGGCGAGGTTGGCGATCGCCATCACCGTGGTTGAGCCCTGGCTGTGTTCCGTCACCCCGAGGCCGTAGTAGATCGCGCCGTTGCCCCCGGTGGCGTAGAGACGGGCCGCGCCGCGGATCGCCTCTGGATCGACGCCGGACAGCTTACCGACGGTTTCGGGGCTGTTCTCCGGCAGGGCGACGAACGACGCCCAATCCTGGAACTCCGTCCAGTCGCAGCGTTCGCGGATGAAGGCTTCGTCGAAAAGACCTTCGGTGACGATGACATGCGCAAGCGCCGTCAGCACGGCGACATTGGTGCCGGGCTTCAGCGGCAGATGATAATCCGCTTCGACGTGTGCCGACTTGACCATCTCGGTGCGGCGCGGATCGAGCACGATCAGCCTGGCGCCCTGGCGCAGCCGCTTCTTCAGCCGCGAGGCGAACACCGGATGGGCCGAAGCGGGATTGGCACCGATGACGACGGCGACGTCAGTGTAATCGACGGAGTCGAAATCCTGCGTGCCGGCCGAGGTGCCATAGGTCTGGCCGAGCCCGTAGCCCGTCGGCGAATGGCAGACGCGCGCGCAGGTGTCGACATTGTTGTTGCGGAAGCCCTGCCGAACCATCTTCTGGACGAGGTAGGTTTCCTCGTTGGTGCAGCGCGACGAGGTGATGCCGCCGATCGCGGTGCGTCCGTACTGGTACTGGATGCGGCGAAATTCCTTGGCCGTGTGGGCGATCGCCTCTTCCCAGCTCACCTCGCGCCATGGATCGGTGATTTTTTCCCGGATCATCGGTGACAGGATGCGGTCCTTGTGGGTGGCGTAGCCATAAGCGAAACGGCCCTTCACACAGGAATGGCCGTGGTTCGCCTTGCCCTCCTTGTAGGGCATCATGCGAATGACCTCGTCTCCCTTCACTTCGGCCTTGAACGAGCAGCCGACGCCGCAATAAGCGCAGGTGGTGACGGCCGAGCGTTCCGGCAGGCCCTTGGCAAGCACCGTTTTCTCGCGCAGCGCATCGGTCGGACAAGCCTGCACGCAGGCTCCGCAGGAAACGCATTCCGAATCGATGAATGCCTCGTGCATTCCCGCCGAGACCCTGGATTCGAAACCACGGCCCTCGATGGTCAGCGCAAAAGTGCCCTGGACCTCCTCGCAAGCCCGCACGCAGCGCGAGCAGACGATGCATTGCGAGGCGTCATAGGTGAAATAGGGATTGGACTCATCGCGGGCGATGTAATCGACCGCCAGCGAGCCGTGGCCGGGCGCCACGCCACCTTCCGGCTTGACGTGGTTGCGGCCCTCGATGCCGTAGCGGTTCTCGGTCAGGCCGATCGACTTCGCCACCGCATCGAATTCGCTGGCGCCGGTTCCGGCCTTCTCGTTCCAGCCAGTCGGATGGTCGGAGACGTAGAGTTCCATGACACCGCGGCGAATGGCGTCGAGCCGCTCGGTCTGCGTACGCACCACCATGCCCTCGCCGACGGGTGTCGTGCAGGAGGCCGGCGTGCCGCCGCGCCCTTCGATCTCGACAAGGCAGATACGGCACGAACCGAAGGAGTCCAGCATGTCGGTGGCGCAAAGCTTCGGGATCTCGACCCCGCCTTCCATCGCGGCACGCATGATCGAGGTGCCTTCCGGGACGGTGATGCTGCGGCCGTCGACGTTCAGCGTGACCTGCTTCTGCGCCTTCGATTCCGGGGTTCCGTAGTCGATCTCTTCGACGAGGGACGGGAAGTCGGCCTTGATGTTCATCTGCCAGCTCCTATTCAGCAGCCACGCGCACGGGCGCGGGCTTGAAGTCGTCGGGGAAATGGGTGATCGAGCTCATGACAGGGTAGGGCGTGAAGCCGCCCAGCGCGCACAGCGAGCCGAATTTCATCGTGTTGCAGAGGTCGGTGACCAGAGCGAGGTTCTTCTCCGGTTCGATGCCCGCGGCAATTCTGTCGATGGTCTCGACGCCGCGCGTCGAGCCGATGCGGCAGGGCGTGCACTTGCCGCAACTTTCGATGGCGCAGAACTCCATCGCAAAGCGGGCCTGTTTCAACATGTCGGCGGTGTCGTCGAACACCACGATGCCGGCATGGCCGATCAGCCCGTCCTTGGCCGCGAAGGCTTCATAGTCGAATGGCGTGTCGAACAGCGCGCGCGGGAAATAGGCGCCGAGCGGTCCGCCGACCTGCACTGCCTTGACGGGACGCCCCGTGGCTGTGCCGCCGCCGATCTCGTCGACGATCTCGCCCAGCGTCATGCCGAAAGCGGCTTCGAACAGGCCAGCATGTTTGACGTTGCCGGCGATCTGGATCGGGATCGTGCCGCGCGAGCGGCCCATGCCGAAATCCTTGTAGAAGGCCGCACCCTTGTCCATGATGACAGGCACCGAAGCCAATGAGATGACGTTGTTGATCACCGTCGGCTTGCCGAACAGCCCCTTGTGAGCCGGCAGCGGTGGTTTTGCCCGGACCATGCCGCGCTTGCCTTCGAGCGAGTCCAGCAGTGCCGTCTCCTCGCCGCAGACATAGGCGCCTGCGCCAACCCGGATCTCCATGTCGAAAGCATAGGCCGAACCCAGCACGCTGGCGCCAAGAACACCGGCCTTGCGGGCGATCTCGACGGCCTTGTTCATCACCGCCACCGCATGCGGATATTCCGAGCGGACATAGACAAAGCCCTTGGTCGCGCCCGTGGCTATACCGGCGATCGTCATACCTTCGATCAGCACGAAGGGGTCACCCTCCATGATCATGCGGTCGGCGAAGGTGCCCGAGTCGCCTTCGTCGGCGTTGCAGACGATGTATTTGCGGTCGCCTGATGTATCGAGCACCGTTTTCCACTTGATGCCGGTCGGGAAGCCCGCGCCGCCGCGACCGCGCAGTCCGGATTCGGTCACCTCGGCGACAATGGCGGCCGGCGTCAGTCCCAACGCATTCGTCAGTCCATTCAACCCGCCATATTTCTTGTAGGATTCGAGCGACAGCGGATCCGTGACGCCGCAGCGTGCGAAAGTCAGTCGCGTCTGCTTGGCCAGGAAGGGGATTTTGTCCGGCGCGCCCAGCCAGCGTTTGTGATGGCCGCCGGTGAGGAAGCCGCTGTCGAACAGGCTTTTGACGTCAGACGGCTTGACCGGTCCATAAGCGACCCGGCCGTTGGCGGTCGCCACTTCGACCATCGGTTCGAGGAAGTAAGCCCCGCGCGAGCCGTTGCGCACGATTTTGGCTTCGATGCCGCGTTCGGCAAGCTCACTTGCGATCGCCTTCGCGACTTTTTCGGCACCCAGCGCCAGCGCGCCGGAGTCGCCGGGAATGTAGATACGCGGGATCATGAGCGCACCTCGGCAACGATTTCGTCGAGCTTTTCGTCATCGAGCCGCCCGATCACCTGGCCATCGAGCATTGCGGCGGGCGAACAGGCGCACAAGCCCAGGCAATAGACCGGCTCCAGCGTCACCGAACCGTCGCGGGCCGTCTCATGGAAGCCGATGCCAAGCAACTGTTTAAGTTTGGCGGCGATGGCGTCCGAACCCATCGACTGGCAGGATTCCGCCTGGCAGAGCTTCAGCACATGCCGGCCGGCGGGATGGCTGCGATAATCATGGTAGAAGGTGACGACGCCGTGCACCTCGGCCCTGGAGATATTCAGCGCCTCGGCGATGACCGGCAGCGCATCCTTGGGCACATAGCCGAACTCTTCCTGGATGCCGTGAAGGATCGGCAGCAGCGGGCCTTCGAGGCCCTTCAACTCATGGATGATCGCGGCTGTGCGCGATGTGATCTCGGTACTTGCAGGCTGCATCGTCAAGCAGCGCCCTCCCTGGTCGATAGCTTTTATCGCTAAGCCGTTACAAAATCAGAGGAAACCTGCTGAATCAATAAAGCTGTTTCGTTGATTGATAGAAAATTTCTATCAGTCCTCCATCCAGCATTGTTAGCCTAGCGGTGGGCGTGGAAATCGTCCGCCAGCGCCATCGCCTCGTCCAACAGCGCCGAGACCAGCGGCGTGTGCGGTTCGCGCGGCGCCGCCACCAAGCCGACCGTGTGGCTGGCGTCCGGTTCGACGATCGGAATGGCCCGGATCGGTTCGGAAAAGCCGAATGTTTCAGTGAGGTTGAGTGGCATGATCGACGACCATTTGCCGGTCCGGATATGCGAAAACAGCACGATCATCGAGTTGGATTCCAGCGTCGGCCGTACCTGCACGCCGGCTTCGGCCAGATGCTGGTCGATGATGCGGCGGTTCTGCATGTCCGGCGTCAACAGGCACAGCGGCAGGCTTGAGAGCTCCGCCCATGTCACTTTGTCGCGGTCGGAATAGGGATTTCCCATCGCGGTGATCAGTTGATAGCGCTCGTCATAGAGCGGCACGCTGGTCACCCGCCCCAGCGGCTCGTTGTCGAGATAGGTGATGCCGGCATCGATGTCGAAATTGCCCAGCAGCGACAGCACCTCAATCGAGGTCCGCGACAGCACCGAGAAGGTGACGCCCGGATGCTTTGCCCGAAACGGCGTCGTCAGCCGCGCCACCATGGCCAGAGCCGTCGGGATGGCGGCGATGCGGATGCGGCCCGAAAGACCGTAGCGCGCAGCGCGCATCTCCTCGCGCATGGTACGAGTGTCGCCGACGATGCGGCGCGCCCACACCAGGACCTGTTTTCCCTCCGGCGTCAGCCCCTGGAAGCGCGAGCCGCGCAAAACCAGCATCACCCCGAGCTGGCCCTCCAGCTGCTTGATGCCGGCCGACAGCGTCGGCTGGGTCACGCCGCACAATTCCGCCGCCCGGCCGAAATGCTCCTCCCTGGCCAGCGCAATGAAGAATTCCAGCTTGTCGATCATGCGATCCTTCCGGTCGTTCGACGCAAGGTCGGGGAAATTGCATTTTATCGCAAGCGCCATGCGCAATTGGCCTGCATCCACATCTTTAAGCCGGCTAGCTGTTCCCCCCGGCGGAATGCGGCGCTATGAGGATGAAACTGGGAGATCGACCATGCTGGGCTGGTTCCGCAAGCTTTTGCCGCGCGAAGATCGCTTCTTCGAACTGTTCGAACGACATTCCCGCACGGTGGTCGGCGGCGCCGAGGCGCTGGAGCAGCTTCTCCAGGGCAAGGACATCGAGCGCTGGGGCCAGAAAATCATCGATCTCGAAGACGAAGCCGACCATATCACCGCGGAAGTGCTGCTGGCGGTGCGGCGCTCCTTCATCACGCCTTTCGATCGCGGCGACATCAAGGACCTGATCCAATCGATGGATGATGCCATCGACATGATGCACAAGACGGTCAAGACGGTGAGGCTGTTCGAAAAGAAGGAATTCGATCCGCTGATGCAGGAAATGGGCGGCGTCATCGTCGCCGCCGCCAAGTTGGTGGCCGAGGCGATTCCGCTGCTCAGCAAGGTTGGTGCGCACACCGTGCGCCTCAATGCCATCGCCGAAGAGGTCATGCGCGTCGAAAGCCGGGCCGATGATCTGCACGAGCAGGGTTTGAAGGATCTCTTCAGGAAGCATGGCAGCAGCGACCCGATGGCCTACCTGATTGGCTCAGAGATCTATGGCCAGCTGGAAAAGGTGGTCGATCGCTTCGAGGACGTCGCCAACGAGATCAGCGGCATCGTCATCGAGAATGTTTAGGTGATGGAAGCCACCATTGCCTTTCCCGTGCTGGTCGGCCTCGTCGTCGTCGCGCTGTTCTTCGATTTTCTCAACGGCCTGCACGACGCGGCCAACTCCATCGCCACCATCGTGTCCACCCGGGTGCTGAGGCCGCAATATGCGGTGTTGTGGGCAGCCTTCTTCAATTTCATTGCCTTCATGTTCTTCGGCCTCCACGTCGCCGAGACAGTGGGAAAGGGTATCGTCGACGTCAGCGTCGTCACGCCGGCGGTGATTTTCGCCGCCCTTGTCGGCGCCATCGTCTGGAACATCGTAACCTGGATGGTCGGCATTCCGTCTAGCAGCTCGCATGCTTTGATCGGCGGTCTTGTCGGTGCCGGGGTGGCAAAGGCCGGGCTCGGCGCCATCGTCTGGACGGGACTCGGCAAGACTGTCGCTGCTATCGTCGTGTCGCCGGCGACCGGTTTTGTCTTGGCACTCGTCCTGATCCTGACCGTTTCCTGGCTCTTCCTGCGCCAGTCGCCGTTTGCGGTCGACAGCACCTTCCGCGTCCTGCAGTTCTTTTCCGCCTCGCTCTATTCGCTCGGGCATGGCGGCAACGACGCCCAGAAAACCATGGGCATCATCGCCGTGCTGCTCTATTCGCAAGGCATGCTCGGCGCGACTTTCTATGTGCCGCTGTGGGTCGTACTCACCTGTCAGTCGGCGCTGGCCCTCGGCACCCTGTTCGGCGGCTGGCGTATCGTTCACACCATGGGCTCGAAGATCACCCGGCTGAATCCGATGCAGGGTTTTTGCGCCGAGACCGGTGGCGCCATCACCCTGTTTGCCGCCACCTGGCTCGGAGTTCCCGTTTCGACCACGCACACCATCACCGGCGCCATCATAGGCGTTGGCGCCGCTCGCCGGGTCTCGGCGGTGCGCTGGGGCATTGCCAGCAGCATCGTCATTGCCTGGATCGTCACCTTGCCGGCGACCGCTATGATCTCGGCGCTCACCTACCTCGCTGTCGGCCTGGCGAGGTGACGCGAAGACATCTACCTGTCCACAAGGTTCAGGATGTTGCCGTCTGGGTCCTTGAACCAGGCGACCTTCATGCCGGAGCCGACATGGACGTCGCCCTCCAGTGTCAAGCCCGGCATATCATAGTGCTCGAAGCTGACGCCCTTCGACTTCAGCGCCTTGACGACATTGCCGATCTCGTCGCCCACGGTCCACGTCACCGCTGTTGCCTTGTTGGTTCCGGCATATTGGGAATGATAGACATTGATGGCTGTGTCGCCGCTTTTATATACGATCAGTTCACCGCCCTCATCGTGCACCTGCTTCAGGCCAAGCGTTCCCTCATAGAAGGCCTTGGCTTTCGCGAGATCCTTTACCGCGAGATTGGCCGTTGCGTTGAAGTTTGCGAGCATGGTGATCTCCTTCCCTGGTTGTCGTGCTCACCAGGTCATGCAGATAGGTCGCACCGACAGATTGGCGACCGTCAACGTGCTGGAGTGATCGGTCACCTTGGCTGCCGTTTTCCGCGGATGCGTTCGATCAGGCAATCGGACGGGCCTCGTCGTTTTTCCGGGCACGCCGAGGCAGCTGTTGCTCCACGGCTTGGTTCTGTCCGGAAACTGCATTATCTGAAGCCCTGAACGTCCAAGGAAAAAATCATGTCCGCCGTCCAGCAGAACGTCACCAAGGAAATCGTCACCGAGCGTCTGAAGACGGTCAACGGGCCGGATTTCACCGGCAACATCGTCGACCTCGGCATGGTTTCGGAGATTTTCATCGCCGACGGGAAGGTCTTCTTTTCGATTACCGTTCCCGCCGCCCGCGCCCAGGAGATGGAGCCGCTGCGTGCCGCCGCCGAACGGGTCGTCAAGGCGATCCCCGGTGTCGCCGGCGCCGTCGTCGCCCTGACGGCCGAAAAGAAGGGCGGCGGCATGGAGGCTCCGGTCCCGTCGCGCCCCGCACCCAGGCCGGCTCCACCCGCTGCTGCCGCGCCGCGTGCTGCTCCGCACGCGCCGGCCTCGCACAGCTCCGGCAAACGCGGCGTGCCCGGCATAGAGGCAATCATTGCCGTTGCTTCCGGCAAGGGCGGCGTCGGCAAGTCGACCACCGCCGTCAACATCGCGCTCGGCCTCGCCGCCAACGGCCTGCGCGTCGGCGTGCTCGACGCCGACATCTACGGCCCATCCATGCCGCGGCTGCTCAATATTCATGGCCGGCCGCAGACCGTCGATGGCAAGATCTTGAAACCGATGGAGAATTACGGCCTGAAGGTGATGTCGATGGGCTTCCTCGTCGATGAGGAAACGCCGATGATCTGGCGCGGCCCGATGGTGATGTCGGCACTGACGCAGATGCTGCGCGAGGTCGAATGGGGCCGGCTCGACGTGCTCGTCGTCGACATGCCGCCCGGCACCGGCGACGCGCAGCTGACCATGGCCCAGCAGGTGCCGCTGGCCGGCGCCGTCATCGTCTCGACGCCGCAGGATCTGGCCCTGATCGACGCACGAAAAGGCCTCAACATGTTCAAGAAGGTCGATGTGCCGCTGCTCGGCATCGTCGAAAACATGAGTTATTTCGTCGCGCCGGACACCGGCAAACGCTACGACATCTTCGGCCATGGCGGCGCCCGTCGCGAGGCCGAGCGTCTCGGCGTCACCTTCCTCGGCGAAGTGCCGCTCGAGATGGGCATCCGCGAAAGCTCGGATGCCGGCGCGCCGGTTGTCGTCTCGAAGCCCGACGGCGCCGAGGCGAAAGTCTACCGCGACATCGCTTCGAAGGTTTGGGACCGGGTCAACGAAGAGCGTGGTGCCGCTGCTGCGGCGGTGCCGAGCATCGTGTTCGAGTAGCACGGATATCCCTCCCCCTTGAGGGGAGGGTGGCCCGGAGGGCCGGGTGGGGCCGGCGGTGACGCGCTCCAACTTCTTCTGTCGAAGGTCGAGGCAGTTCAGTGAAAAGTTGAGGCAGCTGAGGCGACCCCTCCCGCATCGCTTTGCGAGGCACCCTCCTCTCAAGGGGAGAGTTAGCCGCCGACCTTTTCGCCAAAGCTCGAAAAAAACTGTCCGGCGAGTTTCTTCGAGGTCGATTCGATCAGCCGGCTGCCGAGCTGGGCGATCTTGCCGCCGACATCGGCCTTGGCGGCGTATTTCAACACCGTGGTATCGGGCCCATCTGATGCCAACGTCACGTCCGCACCACCCTTGGCGAAACCGGCAATGCCACCCTTGCCTTCACCCTGGATGGTGTAGGAGTGCGGCGGCTTCAGGTTCTTCAACGTCACTTCGCCGTTGAACGTCGCCTTGATCGGTCCGATCTTCACCACCACGGTCGCCGCCATTTCGGTCGGCGATTTCATCTCCAGGCTCTGGCAGCCGGGAATGGTCGCCTTCAGGACCTCGGGATCGTTCAGCGCTTCCCACACTTTTTGCAGGGAAGCGGCAATGCGCTCCTCGCCTTCGATCACCAAAGCCATGAAAACCTCCCGGACAAGACTGAATGAAGCCCTAACGCACGGCTGGCTGCCTGTCTATCACACCAAAGTCCGGTTGCGACCGCACGCCCTCTTGCCTGCTCTCGCGCGTTGCCATATCGATTTGTCTTACAAATACGGAGACCACCAATGGCAGGCGCCCCCACCCACAAGAAAAAATTTCGCTCGCAGGAGTGGTTCGACAATCCCGACAACCCGGGCATGACGGCGCTCTATCTCGAGCGGTACCTGAATTACGGCCTGACGCGCGCCGAACTGATGTCGGGCAAGCCACTGATCGGCATCGCCCAGACCGGCTCCGATCTTTCGCCCTGCAACCGGCACCATATCGAACTCGCCAAGCGCGTGCGAGAAGGCATCGTCTCGATGGGCGGCATCCCTTTCGAATTTCCCTGCCACCCGATCCAGGAGACCGGCAAGCGCCCGACCGCCGCTCTTGACCGCAACCTTGCCTATCTTGGCCTGGTCGAAGTGCTTTACGGCTACCCGCTCGATGGCGTCGTGCTCACCATCGGTTGCGACAAGACGACGCCGGCCCTGCTGATGGCGGCGGCCACCGTCAACATCCCGGCGATTGCGCTGTCGGTCGGCCCGATGCTCAATGGCTGGCACAAGGGCAAGCGCACCGGTTCGGGCACCATCGTCTGGGAATCACGCCAGCGCCTGTCGGCTGGCGAGATCGGCTATGACGAGTTCATGGATATCGTCGCCTCCTCGGCGCCGTCCACCGGCTATTGCAACACCATGGGCACCGCCACGACGATGAACTCGCTGGCCGAGGCGCTCGGCATGCAGTTGCCTGGTTCGGCCGCCATTCCCGCGCCGTACCGCGAGCGCGGCCAGATTTCCTATGAGACGGGAAAGCGCATTGTCGAGATGGTGCACGAGGATTTGAAGCCGTCGGATATCATGACGCGCAAGGCCTTTGAGAACGCCATCGTCGTCAACTCGGCTATTGGCGGCTCGACCAATGCACCGATCCATCTCAACGCCATCGCCCGCCATCTCGGCGTGCCGCTCGACAATGACGACTGGCAGAAGGTCGGGCTCAAGATCCCGCTCATCGTCAATCTGCAGCCGACAGGCGAATATCTCGGCGAGGATTATCACCACGCGGGCGGCGTGCCCGCCGTCGTGGCCGAATTGATGAAGGGCGGATTGCTGCCTTTCCCCGAAGCCATCACCGTCAACGGCAAATCGATCGGCGACAACTGCAAGGGGGTCGTCAACGAGAACATCGAGGTCATCCGCACCGTGGCCGAGCCGTTGAAAGCCAATGCCGGCTTCATCAACCTGCGGGGCAATCTGTTCGATTCGGCGATCATGAAGACCAGCGGCATTTCGCCGGAGTTCCGCGAGCGCTATTTGTCCAACCCCAGGGACCCCGAGGCTTTCGAAGGCAACGCCATGGTTTTCGACGGGCCGGAGGATTACCACGCCCGCATCGACGATCCGGCGCAAGGCATCGACGAACACACCATCCTGTTCATGCGCGGCGCTGGCCCGGTCGGCTATCCCGGCGGTGCCGAGGTCGTCAACATGCAGCCGCCGGCCTACCTCATCAAGAAGGGCATCCATGCGCTTGCCTGTATCGGTGACGGTCGCCAGTCGGGCACGTCAGGTTCGCCGTCGATCCTCAACGCCTCGCCGGAAGCGGCGATCGGCGGCGGGCTGGCGCTGTTGAAGACGGGCGACCGTGTCCGCATCGACCTGCGCAAGGGCACGGCCGATATCCTCGTCACCGATGACGAGATCACCCGCCGCCGCGCCGAACTGCAGAACGATGGCGGCTATCACTATCCCAAGCACCAGACGCCCTGGCAGGAGATCCAGCGTGGCATGGTCGCGCAGTTCTCAGAGGGAATGGTGCTGGAGCCAGCGGTGAAATACCAGGATGTCGCGCATACCAGCGGTGTTCCCAGGGACAATCACTGATATTCCAGGATAATCGCTGATTATCCTCGGGATAATCGCTGATTATTCCAGGCGACGATTGCTGATGCTGGATCATTGACAGGCGGCCTGAACTATCAGGCTGCCTCTCGGGCTCCGTTCGGCGTGTCCCGGTCGAGGGTCGAGAACCATCCGTCAACAACCGCTATCGCCATACCGCAATTGTCCCGGCTCATCGATCTGCTGGCGCCCCCGGCAGGGGAGAGACACGTATAAGGAAGGATCCAAGGCCACGGCCTTTGTATTCCGCTTGCGAACCTCCTAATTGCGTTGAAACGGATTGGAACTCATGGCGGGACGGCGCTCTTCTCTCGGCTTCCTCGGAATGTTCGGCCGCTCAAGCGACTTGAGACAGCTCGACGTCGCATTGCGGGCCGCCGACCTTCACCCAGCCCTTGTGCCGGAGGGCGTAAAACTCACCATCGTCAATCTGATGAAGGATCACTGGTCCGACGAGCCGCCCACCCAGGCCTATGCGGAAGTGGCACAATTGTTCAGCTATTGCGTTGCTGGGCCAGAAACCTTCGAAAGCTCCCATGGCTTGCCGCTACGGCAGGACGTGGAGCGCCGGGTCGAGGCTGCAGTGCAGGCCGGTGACAGTTTCGATGCGCAAATCGTATTGATGACCCTGCACGCCAAGCTGATCAGCGCCGAGGTCGTCGAGCGCTATGGGCTGGGCACCGAATAGCTGTTTCGGGAGCGTTGTTTACCCGCCCATCCTGCCGCGCGGCAATTTGATCATTTCGCCAAAGCGGGCGCGCAGCCGGTCGTCGATCGGCTTCGGCACATGGCGCGGAAAGCGCTCGGCAAGCACCCGCTTCTTCTCGATGATCGCCCGCTGCAAGATGTCGGGCCGGCCCTTCTCGTTCCATTCCTTGGGAGAAAAGCGGTCGCCGACGGCGGGGTAAAAATACTCCGTCTGCATCAGCCGCAGCGTCTGCTCATGGCCGAGATAGTGGCCCGGACCCTTCAGGCAGACATCGGCAATGGTATCGATCGACAGCGCTTCGTCGCTCACCTCGATGCCCCGTACGCAGCGCAGGCAGTGGCCGAGCATGTCGTTGTCGATGATCAGGCTTTCCAGGCAAAAGCCGAGCAGGGAGGCATGCATGCCGGCCGATTCATAGACGAGATTGAGCCCGGCGAGACCGGCCATCACGTCGGTGATGCCCTTTTCGTAGCCGGACTGGATATCGGGCAGTTTCGAATCCGTCATGCCGGCGGCTGAACCGCCAGGCAAGTCGTAGTATTGCGCCATTTGTGCGCAGGCCGCGGTCAGCACTGCCTGCTCGGCCGAACCGCCGGACATTGCGCCGGTGCGCAGATCCGAAACGAACGGCCAGGTGCCGAAGATCGCCGGATGGCCCGGCTTGATGGCGTTGACATAGACAAGACCGGCCAGCACTTCGGCCACCGCTTGCACCACCGCACCGGCAATCGCCGCCGGTGCCGTGGCGCCGGCCTGCCCGGCCGACAGCAGGAGGATCGGGATGCCGCCCTCGACGCAAGCCTCGAGCACGCCGCAGGCGTCCTCGGCGAACTTCATCGGCGGCACCACGAAGCAGTTGGAGTTCGACACGAACGGCCGGGCGCGGAAGTTCTCCTCGCCCCCGGCAATGGCGTAGAGCATTTCGAGCGCCGGCTGCACATTCTCGCGCACCGTGAACGAGGTGCCGACATGCTTGGACGTCCCCATTACGCAGGCATAGAGCGTGTTGAAATCCATTTCCAGCGGATCGGGAATATCGCGCGGCACCATCGGCCGTTGGAAGAAGTGGATATTGTCGAGCCCTTCGACGAGGCGGGCGGCGTCATAGATGTCCTGCAGCAGCGACTCGCGATATTCGCGTTTCTCGACATCGACCAGATGCACGGCAGCTCCGGCCGTGCCGTAATGCACGCGCTTACCCTTGATCAGCATGTCGTGCTTGGGGTCCTGGCCGTGTAGCGTGAAATGCCGTGCCGCTCTTTTGATCGTGTCGAGCACGAGCGCTCGTGGAAAGCGGATGCGCCCATCGTCGCCATAGGTGCCGCCGGCCTCTGTCAAGGCTTCGATGCAAGAGGGGATGGCATTGGCAAAGCCAACCGTCTCCAGGAGCGTCAACACCGCTTCGTGGATGCGTTCCTGGTCGTTCTGTGTCAGCGGTCCGTAGCTGCCGCCTTCGAGGCCGGCGCGCACCGGCTTGATGTCGTCGGCCAAGGGTGCTGCCCGCATGGCGCGGCGCGCTTCGCGCCCGCCGGAGCGACGCGAACGCTGGTCCGCCGCCGCTTCCTGCTTTTCAAGAACTGACATGGAGACACTCCACCTTTCCGAGAAGCAGGGCGCGGCGGTTGGTCCACCATCGGCTGCTTCTTCCCCTTTGTGCTCCGACTATGCCGCCGGCATTGGCCCAGACTATGAGCCAGAGGGTCCGGTCGCATATGCCAGAACATTAAAGGACCGGAGCCACGCCTGCACGGCTGCGGTCCAAAGGGGTGGGCGATGGATCAGGCGGCCGCCGGCCTGCGTCCGGCGGCGGTGGCGAGTTCACGGATGCCTGGCTCGATGTGCTGCAGCGCGATTGACGAGATGCCCAGCCGCATGAAACGCGAAGGCTTCTCGGTCCGATCGAAGAAACGGTCGCCCGGCTCGATGATGACGCTGCGCGAGGCTGCTGCCTCGGCCAGCCCGCGTGAATCGGTGCCGCGCGGTCCCTCGAGCCACAGCGACGTGCCGCCGGCCGAATCAGTCGAGCACCACTCCGGCAGGAAGGCGGAAATCGCATGGACCAGCCGCTTGCGCCGCTCGTCGAAGGCCGACGACAGCCGTCGTACCAGCGCCTCATGATGGCCGAGCGACAGGAAGAGTGCTACGGCGCGCTGATTGTTGGCCGGCGGATGACGCAGCATGAAGCGGCGCAGTGCCCTGAGCTCAGAGATCAGTCCGGCAGACGCCACGATGTAGCCAAGCCGCAGGCCGGGAGCCAGCGTCTTCGACATCGAGCCGACATAGACGACACGGCCGGAACGATCGAGGCTTTTCAGCGCCTGCTGCGGTGCTTCGTCGAGAAGCTGGCTGTCATAGCCGTCCTCGATGATGATCTGGTTGTAGCGGTTGGCTCGCGCCAGAAGATCCTGCCGCCGTTCCGCCGAAAGCGGCACCATCGTCGGGCAATGGTGGCTGGGCGTGACGAAGACGAACCCGGAATCGTTGGGAATAGAAGCGGTTACGATGCCGGACTGGTCGACCGGCACCGGCTGTATGTCGGCGCCTGCAAGGCGGAAGATCGAGCGTGCATCGGGGTAGCCGGGATCCTCCATCGCCACCTTGGAGCCCTTGGACATCAGCAGCGTCGCCAGCATGTAAAGCGCGTTCTGGGCGCCCAGCGTGACGATGATCTCGTCGGGATTGGCGAAGATGCCGCGTCGCGGCAACAGCCGCGCCTGGATCTGCTCGATCAGCAGCGGATCGTCTCGGTCGACCATGTCGGACGCCCAGTTGCGGATTTCGAGCACGGCAAGCGCCATGCGGTTGCACTCGCGCCACTCGGCGGTCGGGAACAGCGCCGGGTCGAACTGGCCGTAGACGAAGGGGTAGGACGACTTGATCCAGTTCTCGTGCTTGGCCGGCGGCGGCATGTCGCTGGCGGCGATCTTGCGGCGTGCCTTCCAGTCGATTTCGTTGGCCTGGTCGGGCGCCTTCTGGTGCGGCTTGGCAGGCGTTGCCAGCACATCGGGATTGACGAAATGGCCACGCCGCTCGCGTGCCACCAGGAAGCCCTGGTCGACGAGCTGCTGGAACGCCAGCACGACGGTTCCGCGCGCAACGCCGAGCTTTTCAGCCAGGATCCGGCACGAAGGAAGCGGCATCGAAGCGGCAATCTGGCGGTCGAGAATGGCGGCCACGATGGCTTGGCGGATCTGCGCCTGCAGGGTCTGGCCCGATTCCGCCGAAATCCGGAACAGGCCGGACCATATGGCCGTGTCGTTACGCTGTGGCATGGGAGGTGTTCCTCGATGGCCAGTCTTTTTCGCTTGGCTGGACCAGCCGAACGTAACCGTGGCACAAGGGGTTGCGCCAATCAATTTTTCTGATCGTTGGGATTTATGCCAGTGATCCTTCACGCCATTTTGATGCTGCGCTGCGGCATCGCGGGGTGACGCGGCGCCTCGTCCCGGCGATGACTTCGTGCGTCATCGCTGCGCATTGAAATGGCTCGAATTAGGTTCGATAGATTGTCGCGACGACACGCGCCGGAAACATCCGGTTCGTAATGATGGCTCGAGGTTTCGGAGTTCGGCAGTGGATCAATCGTCCTTCCAAAAACAGCTCGCTGCCTTGCGCGATCATCGCGCGGCGGCGCCCGCCAGCATGCGCCAGGCCTTCGCCGCTGATCCCAAGCGTTTCGAGACATTCTCCGCCACCGACGGCGACCTTCTGCTCGACTGGTCGAAATGCGCCGTCGACGGGCTCACCATGGACTTGCTGGAACGGCTCGCCAAGGCGGCCAATCTCGAAGGTCGTCGCGCCGCCATGTTCGCCGGCAAGAAGATCAACCTCACTGAGGATCGCGCCGTGCTGCATACGGCGTTGCGCAACCTGACCGGCAAGGGCGTCACCGTCGATGGCCAGGACGTCAAGGCGGACGTCATAGCCGTGCTCGACGCGATGGGCGCCTTTGCCGACGCCGTGCGGTCGGGCAAGGCGGCTGGCGCCACGGGCAAGAAGATCACCGACATCGTCAACATCGGCATCGGTGGTTCCGATCTCGGTCCGGCCATGGCGACGCTGGCACTGGCGCCCTATCATGACGGGCCGCGCGCGCATTACGTCTCCAACATCGACGGCGCCCATATCCACGACACGCTGAAGGGCCTGTCGGCCGAAACCACGCTGTTCATCATCGCCTCCAAGACCTTCACCACCGTCGAGACGATGACGAATGCGCAGACGGCGCGCAAATGGGTGCAGGAAGCGCTCGGCAAGGAAGCGGTGGGCAAGCATTTCGCCGCCGTCTCGACCGCGCTCGACCTGGTGGCCAAGTTCGGCATCGCGCCGGATCGCGTCTTCGGCTTCTGGGACTGGGTCGGCGGCCGCTATTCGCTCTGGGGCGCGATCGGCCTGCCGGTGATGATCGCTGTCGGCCCGCGGAATTTCCGCGCGTTCCTCGATGGCGCGCACGAGATGGACGAGCATTTCCGCACCGCGCCCGTGCTGGAGAACCTGCCGACGTTGCTGGGACTGGTCGGCTGGTGGCATCGCGTGATCTGCGGGTATCCGGCGCGCGCCGTCATCCCTTATGACCAGCGCCTATCCAGGCTACCGGCCTATCTGCAGCAACTCGATATGGAATCCAACGGCAAGAGCGTCACCCTCGAAGGCGCCGACGTAACGACGCCGACCGGACCACTGGTCTGGGGCGAGCCCGGCACCAACGGCCAGCATGCCTTCTTCCAGCTGCTGCACCAGGGCACTGATTTCATCCCGGTCGAGTTCCTTGCCGCGGCCGTCGGCCACGAGCCCGAGCTCAAGCACCAGCACGATCTGCTGCTCGCCAACTGCCTGGCGCAGTCGGAAGCGCTGATGAAGGGCCGGACGCTTGAGGAGGCCCGCGCCCAGATGCTGGCCAAGGGCATGAAGCCGGCCGAGGTCGACAAAATTGCCCCGCACCGCGTCTTCTCCGGAAACCGGCCCTCCGTGACCATCCTCTACCGCAAACTCGATCCGCGCACCTTTGGCCGGCTGATCGCGCTCTACGAGCACCGCGTCTTCGTCGAGGGAACGCTGTTCAACATCAACTCCTTCGACCAGTGGGGCGTCGAACTCGGCAAGGAACTCGCCACCGGCCTTCTGCCTGTCGTGGAGGGCAAGGAAAGTGCCGCCAAGCGGGATGCATCGACCGCTGGTCTCGTGGGATTCATCCACCATTTGCGTGGATCGGAGTGAAAAGCTTGGCAGACATCAAGGGTATATTGTTCGACAAGGATGGAACGCTTGTCGACTTCAACGCGACCTGGCTTGGAGTTGCCGACTTCATGGCCATGGATGCGTCCGAGGGTGATCGCTGGAAAGCCGACAGGCTACTGGCGGCCGCCGGCTTCGATTTCACCAGCAAGCGCTTCAAGCCTGACTCCATCTTTGCATCCGGCACCAATCTCGACGTCGTCGAATTGTGGTTCCCGCGGCTGTCCAATGAGGACCAGATGCTTGCGGTTGCCCGCTTCAACGAGATCACCTCGGTGCAGGGCTCGGCGATGGCTGTGGCGCTGCCGGGCATCGTCGACACGCTGACGGCCTTGCACAGGAAGTCCTACCGGCTCGGCGTCGCCACCAACGATTCGACCAGCGGTGCGGAAAAGACGCTTGTCACGCTCGGCGTCGCCCAGCTGTTCGACGCGGCTTACGGCTACGACGCGGTGGCCAATCCGAAGCCGGCGCCCGACACCATCCTGGCCTTCAGCGATCTCACCGGGCTGAAGCCGACGGAAATCGCCATGGTCGGCGACAACCGCCACGATCTCGAAATGGCGCGGGCCGGCGGCTGCGGACTGGCGGTCGGCGTGCTCTCCGGCACCGGCACCCGCGAATCGCTGGCCGGGATTGCCGACATTGTTCTTGATTCGGTTGCCGATCTGCCCGACTTCCTCTCGGCACGGGTCAAGGAGACGATCTGACCGGGCTAGGCTTGGCAAATCGACTTGGGACTTTCCCGCCAACGGCTGAGATGGGGTGGTGAGCCGAACGTCTGCAGGTAGTCGAAACCGACGGTTAGCTGCCGTTCTTCACTTCACCCCGTGACATAAGATGTGCGGGATTAGTATCCTGCGTGGCCTTTGCCGCCGTGCGCGGCGATGAACATGGCGACGGCCGACCGGCAATAGGATTCGATTTCGTTGTCGTCCTCTGCTCTCGCCTGATCGAAGCGTGCGATAATCAGGAGATCGGATCCTTTGAAAAGCGCGGCAAACAAGCGGGCGGACCGGAGAGGATCGGGCACGTTCAGAACCGCCTTCGCGTGCAACCGGCGCAACAGGGCCTCGATTTGGGCGATGACATGGGCGGGGCCGGCTTCGTAATGGACCTTGCTTAACGAATTTTGATTCGTCTTGTCGGCCATGATCATGGCTTCGACACTGCGGACGTCCGGGCTCAACAGCGTGCGAAGCAGCGATGATCCCACCGCCATGAGCTGATCTTCGGCCGAACCGTCGACGCCTTCAACAAGGGCCTGTGGTGCAAACTGACGGCAGCGGGCCGCGATGGCCGCGCTGAACAGCGCCTCCTTGTTCTCGAAGTGCCGATAGATGCTGAGCTTGGATATCTTCGCTCGCTGGGCGACCTTGTCCAATGTCGTCGCATGAAAACCCAGTTCCTCAAAGAGTTCGCACGCGGCGTCGACTATCGTTTGGCCAAGCGCCTCGTTGGCCGGCCGGCCGCGCCGGCCCTGGCTGTTTACGGTCACGACAATTCCAGTCCTTGACAGTATCCTAATTCGTGCATTACGATACCACGTAGTATCTGAAATGTGCAAGCCAACGGGTCGGTTTCAACTTGTCCTCCAAATCAAGTTTCCCCGGGCCGCCCGGCGATATCGAATGCGGCATTGTCCGGCCGGTCAACACAGTGATGGGCGACATTCTCGTCGATGCCGAAGCCCTGCTCGCTGACCGTCTCGAGCGCGTATCGGTGGACGATATTTCGCGCCCGGCCCAGCCCAACCCCCTCCATCCACAACACGGAGCCCATCATGGATGACGTCATCATCATCGGCGGCAGCTTTGCCGGTCTCGCCGGCGCCCTGCAGCTCGGCCGTGCCCGCCGCAAGGTCACCGTTCTCGATACCGGCCTGCCGCGCAACCGCTTTGCCGGCCACTCGCATGGCCTGCTCGGCCACGACCACAAGCCACCGCTGGACATCCTGGCCGAGGCGCGGCAGCAACTGGCGCGCTATCCCACGATCAGGCTGGTCAATGCCCGGGCCGACAGCATCTCTGGCGCCATCGACGATTTCTCCGTCCTCACTGGCGACGGCGAAAGCCTTGCGGCGCGCCGGCTGATCCTGAGCTATGGCGTCGTCGACCAGATGCCTGATGTTCCGGGCTTTGCCGAAGGCTGGGGCACGTCCATCGTGCCCTGTCCCTATTGCGACGGCTTTGAAGTCGCCGGCCAGCATTGGGGCCTCGTCTGGTCCGGCCGGCAGTCGCACAATTATGTCAGGCTGTACCACGACTGGACCGACACGTTGACGCTCTTCGCCGATGGTCACGACATTCCGCCCGATATTCGGGCCGATCTGGGGCACCGCAATATACCTGTCGTCGATGGCCGGATCACCGGAATCGCCCATCACGGGGGCCATCACGCCACCGTCGAGCTCGATACCGGCCCCAATGTCGCAGTCGACATCCTGTTCGCGCATCCGCGCAACAAGCCGTCCGCAAGCCTGCATGAATCACTGGGCCTCGCCACGGTCGATTCGCCCCTCGGCATTGCCCTCAAGGTCGACGAGCGCCGCGAAACCAGCATGCCCGGCATCTACGCCGCCGGCGACCTCGCCAACCCCCTCATGGCCTCGGTCACCACGGCATCATCGCACGGCGCGATGGCGGGCATCTTCTCCCAGCAGTCGATGCTGGTTTGAGAGCACAGGTTCCCTTCTCCGGTTGCCGCGGGCCGTCGCGGAAAACCTCCTTTTGGGGGAGAGCGCCTACGCCAGCAGATCAGCGGTGGTGCGATAGAGGCCTGTGGCAAGAAGATCGTCGGCGCAACCGCATCTGTTAGACTTGGCATGGCGCGTGAGGACGACCGTGACGTAGGCGACGTTAGCGACGGGGCGCTCTATTCGCGGAGAGCTGCTTCGAGCGACTTGAGCGGATACATCTGTATGGCGAAAAGTACATTGGCGAATTAGGGGACGCTGAGCTTAGATGTTAGCGGCCGTCACGACTGCTATCTGAACGTGCCTTTGATTGGATGATCATCTGCGTTGGCGGTCGAACTCGGTACATTCCGAGTGACTGGGTTCAGCGACAGCGGTCATCCGCTTCAAAGGAAAACACACCGCTCGGTTTCGTCGCGACACCCTTCGCGTCGCCGAAATCCGGCACCCGGTACTCGGCGAGCAATCTCAGCCGTGACAGCGGCAGATCGGTGCGACGGGGATCGCCGACCAGAACCTCGATGCCGGCGGCCAGGCAGCGGTCGAGGAATGGGGTAACGCGTAAGGCAACCTCATGGCCGTAAAAAACATCGCCTGCGAGCACAAGGTCGACGGCCGGTGGCGGGCCAGTGGTGATATCCTTGTCGACAACGGTGATCGTGACGCCGTTGGCGGCGGCATTGAGGCCGATCGCTGCAACGCCGTTACGGTCTATCTCGGCCGCAAGCACCGCGCGGGCGCCAGCCTTGGCGGCGGCGATGCCGACGAGGCCTGAACCGGCGCCGAGGTCGAGCACGCGCTGCCCGGCTACCGTCTGCGGTCGGTCGAATATGAAGCGGGCAAGCACCGCGCCGCCGGCCCAGGCATAGGCCCAGTAGGGCGGCTGCGCTTCGGTCCCGTTCTCGTCGGCCTCGATGCTGTCTTCCGGCTCGACGCCATGGTCACACCACTCGATCAGCCGCCTGAGACCGCTTGCAGGATGGGCCGTGTAGAGCAGGATTTGGGGAAGTGCCGGAACAGGCACAAGGCGCATATTCGCCTTGATGAACGTAGCCGCGTCGGGACGTCGGCCATCGTCCGCGAACCCGCCATTGCCAGGGCCATCCTTCAAATCGCGTTTATTCCCGCAGCGCTCGGCGCAGGATCTTGCCGACCGGTGTCTTCGGCAGTTCGGTCCTGAACTCGATGTATCTGGGCCGTTTGTAGCCGGTCAGGTTCTCGCGGCAATACGCGGTGAGCGTCTCTGCGGTCAGCGCCGGATCCTTCTTGACCACGAACAGTTTCGGCACCTCGCCCGAATGCTCGTCCGGCACGCCGATCGCCGCCACTTCGAGCACGCCCGGATGCATCGCCACGACTTCCTCGAGCTCGTTCGGATAGACGTTGAAGCCCGAGACCAGGATCATGTCCTTCTTGCGGTCGACGATCTTGGTGTAGCCGCGCTCGTCCATGAAGCCCATGTCGCCGGATTTGAAGTAGCCGTCCTTGGTCATCACCTTGGCGGTCTCATCGGGCCGGTTCCAGTAGCCCGCCATCACCTGCGGTCCCCGGATACAGATTTCACCGACCTCGCCGAGCGGCAGGTTGTTGCCGTCGTCGTCGCGGATGGCGATCTCGGTAGAAGGCAGCGGCAGGCCGATCGTGCCGGTGAAGTCGCCGGCGGTGAACTTGTTGGCCGTGGCCACCGGCGAGGTTTCCGAGAGGCCGTAGCCTTCGGTGACCGAACAACCGGTCAGCGCCTTCCAGCGTTCGGCGACGCCCTTCTGCACCGCCATGCCGCCGCCCAGCGTCAGGATCAGCGGCCTGAAGTCGAGCTTGCGGAAATCCTCATTGTTGAGCAGTGCGTTGAACAGCGTGTTGAGGCCCGGAAAGATGTGCACCGGGTATTTCTGGAGCTCCTTGACGAAGCCGGGAATGTCGCGCGGGTTGGGAATGAGCACATTGCGGGCGCCTTGCTGCATGCCCATCAGCGCGTTAACCGTCAGCGCGAAGATATGATAGAGCGGCAGCGCGCAGATGAAGTTGGGATGCGCCGGTTTCGGCTTGATCGTATAGGCGTCCTCCATCCATTGCGCGTTCTGCGCGACGTTGGCGAGCACGTTGCTGTGCAGCAGCGTGGCTCCCTTCGAGACACCCGTGGTGCCCCCCGTATATTGCAGGAAGGCAACATCATTGGCCGTCACCTTGGCCGGCTTGAAGGTCGCGCCGGCGCCGGCCTTCAAGGCCACATTGAACTTGACGTGACCGGGCAATGACCAGGCCGGCACCATCTTCTTCACCCGGCGCACGACGAAATTGACGATGCTACCCTTCAGTCCCCCGAGCATGTCGCCCATCGCGGCAACCACGACATGCTTGACCGCCGTCCTGGCGATCACCGCCTGCAAGGTGTTGGCGAAGTTCTCGAGGATGACGATGGCTTGCGTACCGGAGTCCTTGAGTTGATGTTCGAGCTCGCGCGGCGTGTAGAGCGGGTTGATGTTCACCACGACATAACCGGCGCGCAAGACGGCCATCATCGCCACCGGATATTGCAGCACGTTCGGCATCATCAGCGCGACGCGCGCGCCTTTCTGAAGACCCTTCGATTGTAGATAGGCGCCGAAGGCCGCCGACAGCCGCTCGACATCGGCGTAGCTGATGGACTTGTCCATGCAGGTGAAGGCGGGCTGCGCGGAAAATTGCTTGCAGGCGGCAACCAGGAAATCGCCGATCGAACTATAGGGCAGGGGGCCGATTTCGGCCGCCACGTTTTTCGGATAGCTCTTGAGCCACGGCTTTTCCGGCAGTCCTGCGGCCAGCGCCGTCAGTGCATTCGGCAATCGCCTGGCGGCAGCCTCGGCAGGCTTCACTGCCGGCGAGGCCTTGGCCGCTGCAGCCTTCGCCACCGGCTTGGCAGCTGCCGGCTTTGCCGCGGGCACCGTCTTTCCGACAACAGTCTTTGTCGAGGCTTTCTTGATCGGGGCTTTGGTTGCCGGCTTTGGGCTTGCCTTCGCCGGCACGGGCGCCTTCGGCTTGGGCGCGGCGGCTTTGGCAGCGGGCACTTTCGGCGTGGACATGCCGCCGGCTGCTTTTGGAGCCGCCTTGGCTTCCGTCTTCGCCGGCGCCGTCTTCCTCGATGCTTTTGCCACCCGTTCCTCCCTCGACAATTCTTGTTCGATCGCGCTGCGCTCGCCCCTGAATTGACAGAGACGTCCTCCGCTGCCGCCGCTATACCACCTATGTATTGCCTCCATTGACGACCGTGCAAGTCTTGCCCCTGCGGCAAGGCGGCGAAAGATTTGCCGTCGAGAAATACTTCCTGCCGCGACCGTTGTCCTGCCGCACACCCGGCGGCTCGGAAGTGCGCGCGGCATCAATATCGTCAGATCGGCAATCAATAAAAAAATGCGGTCGTTAACAATCTCGTGATTGGAAAAAACTGCTAATTTTTTCTGCGTTTAAGCGAAATCGCGGATTTTTTTCCTGCTTCCCGCGGGGTAAGCAAACGGGGTGTTCCAAAGCTGGAAAAACGGTGCTTATATGCGCGCTTCGCGAGCCTGATAGAGGGGCTTGGAAGAACATCAGGGAGTGCTCAATGAAGAAGAAACTGACTTTTGCAGCCGCGTTGCTGGCTGCAAGCGTCCTGGGCGGCGTGGCCAACGCGAAAACTCTGGTCTATTGCGCGGAAGCTTCACCGGAGGGTTTCGACCCGGCGCCGTATACCGCCGGCCAAACCTTCGACGCATCCTCGCGCACCGTCTTCAACCGCCTTGTCGAATTCGATCACGGCAAGACGACGATCTCGCCCGGCTTGGCTGAAAGCTGGACGATCTCCGACGATGGCAAGGAATACGTTTTCAAGCTGCGCAAGGGCGTCAAGTTTGCCGCCACTGACTATTTCACCCCGACGCGCGACTTCAACGCCGACGACGTGGTGTTCTCCTTCCAACGTCAGGTCGACAAAACCGGCCCCTGGTTCCAGTACATCCCAGGCATCGCCTACCAGTATTACAATGACCAGTTCGGCGACAACATCACCAAGGTCGAGAAGGTCGACGACCTGACGGTGAAGTTCACCCTCAAGGAGCCGGCAATCACCTTCATTCCGACGCTGGGCATGGACTTCGCCTCGGTCGTCTCCAAGGAATATGCCGACAAGCTGCAGGCCGACAAGACCCCGGAACTGTTCAACCAGAAGCCGATCGGCACCGGCCCGTTCATCTTCGTCGACTACCAGACGGACGCAGCCATCCGCTACAAGGCCAACCCGGACTATTGGGGAGGCAAGCAGAAGATCGACGATCTGGTCTTCGCCATCACCACCGATCCGGCAGTGCGCGCGCAGAAGCTCAAGGCCGGCGAATGCAACATCATGTCATACCCGGCACCGGCCGATATCGCCGGCCTGAAGGCTGAACCAAGCCTGAAGGTCGACGAGCAGGAAGGCCTCAATGTCGGCGCGCTGATGTACAATACCCAGCAGAAGCCGTTCGACGACGTGCGCGTCCGCAAGGCGCTCAACATGGCCATCAACAAGAAGGCCATCATCGACGCCGTCTTCCAGGGCGCCGGCCAGGTGGCGATCAATCCGATCCCGCCGACCATGTGGTCGTACAACAAGCAAGTGAAGGACGATCCGTACGATCCGGAAGCGTCCAAGAAGCTGCTTAAAAAGGCCGGCGTCAAGGACCTCAAGATGAACGTCTGGGCCATGCCGGTGTCGCGCCCCTACATGCCGAACGCGCGCCGCACGGCTGAACTGATCCAGTCGGACTTCGCCAAGGTCGGCGTCACCGTCAACATCGTCAGCTACGATTGGGGTGAATACCTCAAGCGCGCTTCGGCTGTCGATCACGACGGCGCCGTCATCGTCGGCTGGACCGGCGACAATGGCGATCCGGACAACTTCCTCGGCGTGCTCCTGAGCTGCGCTTCCGTCGGTTCGAACAACCGTGCGGAGTGGTGCAACAAGGACTTCGATGCGCTCATCAACAAGGCCAAGACCGTTTCGGATCAGGCCGAGCGCACCAAGCTCTACGAGAAGGCCCAGGTCATCTTCAAGGAACAGGCACCCTGGGCGACACTCGCTCACTCCAAGGTGTTCATGCCGATGCAGAAGACCGTCACCGGCTTTGCGATGGATCCGCTCGGTATCCATCGCTTCGACGGCGTCGACATCGCCGAATAAGGTTGCGAAACGGGGGCGTCACCGCATGGTGGCGCCCCCACTCGCCCGCCATGCTGCGTTATATCCTCGGCAAGCTCGCCCTCATCATCCCGACCTTCATCGGGATAACCATCCTCGCCTTTGGCTTCGTGCGCATCCTGCCCGGTGATCCGGTGCTGGTGCTTGCGGGCGAACGCGGCCTGTCGCCCGAACGCCACGCGGCGCTGATGCACCAGTTCGGCTTCGATCTGCCGATATGGCAACAGTACCTGACCTATTTGACCAACATCCTGAGCGGCGATTTCGGCACCTCGTTTTCGACCAAGACGCCGGTGCTGAGGGATTTCCTGATGCGCTTCCCGGCAACGGTCGAGCTCGCCATCTTCGCCATGATCTTTGCCGTCATCCTGGGCGTCGCCGCCGGCATCTTCGCCGCGATCCGCCGCGGCTCCTGGTTCGATCAGCTGACGATGGGCACGGCGCTGGCAGGCTATTCCATGCCGATCTTCTGGTGGGGTCTGCTGCTGATCATCGTGTTTTCCGGCACGCTGCACTGGACGCCGGTTTCCGGCCGCATTGACCTTCTCTATTTCTTCAAGCCGGTGACCGGCTTCATGACCATCGATTCCCTGATCTCGGGGCAGAAGGGCGCCTTCCGCTCGGCGCTGTCGCACCTCATCCTTCCAACCGTCGTGCTCGGCACCATCCCGTTGGCGGTCATCGCCAGGCAGACGCGATCGGCGATGCTTGAAGTGCTCGGCGAGGACTATGTGCGCACTGCGCGTGCCAAGGGTCTGGCGCCGCGCCGTGTCATCGGCCTGCATGCCTTCCGCAATGCGCTGATCCCGGTCGTCACCACCATCGGCCTGCAGGTCGGAACGCTGTTGACCGGCGCCATCCTGACCGAGAGCATCTTCTCCTGGCCCGGCATTGGCAAATGGATGATCGACGCTATTTCCAAGCGAGACTATTTCACCGTGCAGGGCGGGTTGCTCTTGATCGCGCTGATCGTCATGTCGGTGAACCTCATCGTCGACGTGCTCTACGCCGTCATCAACCCACGTATCCGGGCCAACTGACATGAGCAACGAAGGCCCAGCCACCATTGAAGCCGTGACCGTCGTCAAGCCGCAAGACGCCAGGCTGCAGATGCTCGGCGAGTTCTGGCACTACTTCTCCGTCAACAAGGGCGCGGTGATCGGGCTCTTCGTCTTTGCGATGCTGATCCTGATCGCCATCTTCGCGCCGCTGCTGGCGCCGCATTCGCCCGACGACCAGTTCCGCGACTTCTTCCTGACGCCGCCGGCTTGGCAGGAGGGCGGTAACGCGCAGTTCCTGCTCGGCACCGACGCCGTCGGCCGCGATATGCTGTCGCGGCTGATCTACGGCTCGCGCTTTTCGCTCGCCATCGGCTTCGTCGTCGTCACGTCAGCGCTGATCTCGGGCGTTATCCTCGGCCTGCTCGCCGGCTACTGCCGCGGCTGGGTAGACACGCTGATCATGCGCATCATGGATATCATCCTGGCCTTCCCGTCGCTGCTCTTGGCCCTGGTGCTGGTTGCGGTGCTCGGGCCTGGCCTTGTCAACGCCATGATCGCCATCGCCTTTGTGCTTCAGCCGCATTTCGCCCGGCTGACCCGCGCCGCCGTGATGGCCGAGAAGAATCGCGAATACGTCATCTCGGCCAAGGTCGCCGGCGCCAGCCATCTCAGGCTGATGCTGGTCACCATCCTGCCCAACTGCATCGCGCCGTTGATCGTGCAGGCGACGCTGTCCTTCTCCAACGCCATTCTCGAGGCCGCCGCCCTCGGCTTCCTTGGCATGGGCGCGCAGCCGCCGACGCCTGAGTGGGGCACCATGCTGGCCGAGGCGCGCGAGTTCATCCTGCGCGCCTGGTGGGTGGTGACTTTCCCGGGCCTCGCCATCCTGATCACCGTCTTCGCCATCAACCTGATCGGCGACGGCCTGCGCGACGCGCTCGACCCCAAGCTGAAGAGGTCCTGAGCATGTCTCTGCTCGAGATCAAGAACCTTACTGTTTCCTTCGACACGGCGGCCGGACCGTTCATGGCCGTGCAAGGCATCGATCTCGCGATCGAGCCGCGCGAAGTGCTGGCGATCGTCGGTGAGTCCGGCTCCGGCAAGTCGGTGGCGATGCTGGCGGTAATGGGCCTGTTGCCCAACACGGCAACGGTCAAGGCCGACCGCATGGCCTTCGACGGCGTCGATCTTTTGGAGCTCAGTCCGTCCGAACGCCGCAAGATCGTCGGCAAGGACATTTCGATGATCTTCCAGGAGCCGATCGCCAGCCTCAACCCATGCTTCACGGTCGGCTTCCAGATCGAGGAGGTGCTGCGCTTCCACATGGGCATGGATCGCGCCCAGCGCCGGGCGCGTGCCATCGAACTGATGAAGCTGGTCGGCATCGCCGACCCGGAGGAGCGACTGAGCTCGTTCCCGCACCAGATGTCGGGCGGCCAGTGCCAGCGCGTCATGATCGCCATCGCCATCGCCTGCAACCCGAAACTGCTGATCGCCGATGAGCCAACCACGGCGCTCGACGTCACCATCCAGAAACAGATCCTCGATCTGCTGGTCTCGCTGCAGGCCAAATACGGCATGGGCCTGATCATGATCACCCACAATATGGGCGTGGTGGCCGAAACCGCCGACCGCGTCATCGTCCAGTACAAGGGTCGCAAAATGGAAGAGGCCGACGTGCTTTCGCTGTTCGAGTCGCCGAAGAGCAATTATACGCGGGCCCTGCTGTCGGCCTTGCCGGAGAACGCTGTCGGCGACCGGCTGCCGACCGTGTCCGACATGATGTTCGAGCCGGCGCCTTCGGCTGCGGGAGCCGCGTTATGAGCACGACCGTTCTCGAAGGCAAGAACATCGTCCGCGACTATCACATCGGCGGCGGCCTGTTCACCGGACCGCGCACCGTGCATGCCGTCAAGGGCGTCTCCTTCACGGTGGACAAGGGCAAGACGCTGGCCATCGTCGGCGAAAGCGGCTGCGGCAAGTCAACACTAGCCCGCATCATCACGCTGATCGATCCGGCGACAGCGGGCGAGCTGTTCATCGACGGCAATAAGGTCGATATCGCCAAACATGGCCTGTCAAAGGACATGCGCCGCAAGGTGCAGATCGTTTTCCAGAATCCCTACGGATCGCTCAATCCGCGCCAGAAGATCGGCGACGTGCTGGGCGAGCCGCTGCTGATCAACACCGACAAGCCGGCGGCCGAGCGTCGCGACTTGGCGATGAAGATGCTGAAGAAGGTCGGCCTCGGTCACGAGCACTACAACCGCTATCCGCACATGTTCTCGGGCGGCCAGCGCCAGCGCATCGCCATTGCCCGCGCGCTGATGCTGAACCCAAGCCTGCTGGTGCTGGACGAGCCGGTCTCGGCGCTCGATCTGTCGGTGCAGGCACAGGTGCTGAACCTGCTCGCCGACCTGCAGGACGAGTTCCAACTGACCTATGTCTTCATCAGCCATGATTTGTCCGTCGTGCGTTACATCGCCGACGACGTGATGGTGATGTATTTCGGCGAAGCCGTCGAATACGGCTCGCGCGACGAGGTCTTTTCCGACCCCAAGCACAGCTACACCAGGACCCTGTTCGCCGCGACCCCGCGCGCCGACGTCGCCTCGATCAAGGCAAGGCTGGCGAAGAAGAAGGCGGCTTAGCGCCTCTTCGTCATGCTAAGGTCTGCGGGACACCTCGCTCCTTGCTTCGCCCAGGGATGACGACGCTGGAGTAGCCGCCGCCTTACGACAATTTGGCGATGATGGCGCGCAGCGCTTCGCCGAAGCGGTGGACTTCCTCAACCGTGTTGTAGTGGACCAGCGAAGCGCGGATGGCGCCGCTATCCATCGACAGGTTGAGGCGCCTCATCAGCCGTGGCGCGTACATGTGGCCGTCGCGGATGCCGATCTGCATCTCGGCCATTTCCTCGACGATCCGCTGCGGCGACAGTTTGCCGATATTGAAGCAGAAGGTCGGCACGCGCTCATTGATGCGCGCCTCGTCGGCTACGCCATAGATGGTCGCGCCGCAGTCCTTGAGCACTGCGAGCATCTCGCGTGCCAGCACCAGTTCATAGTCGCGGATGGCGCCCATGCCGGCAACGATGTTGTCGCGCCGCGACCGGTTGTTGGAGGGTGCCAGATTGCGGCCGATCAGTTCGAGATACTGTACGGCGGCATTCATGCCGGAGACGTTCTCGTAGATGAACGTGCCGGCCTCGACCTTGTAGGGCGGCTCGTCGGGGATGAAATCCTCGCGGAAGGTCGGCAGTCGCTTCAGCGTTTCGAAGCGGCCCCACAGGAAACCCATATGCGGCGAGAAATTCTTGTAGCCGGAGCAGACGAGGTAGTCGCAGTCCCAGGCCTGCACGTCGATCAACCCGTGCGGCCCGTAATGTACGCAGTCGAGGAAGACTTCGGCGCCGGCGGCGTGCGCGATCCCAGCCACTGAAGCGACATCGACGATCGAGCCGATCGAATGCGCGGTCACCGTGCAGGCGACCAGACGCGTGCGGTCGCAGACCAGCGGACGCAGGTCGTCGACATGCAGATTGCCGTCCTCGCGCATGCGCCACCATTTGAATTTCGCACCGGCCGATTCCAGCGCCAGCCATGTGGCGATGTTGGCGTCGTGATCCATGTCGGTGATGATGATCTCGTCACGCTCCCCGAGCATCTGGCCGATGCCGAGGCTGACCAGGCGAATGAACGAGGTGGCATTCATGCCGAAGCAGATTTCAGCCGGGCTGTAGGCATTGATCAGCAGCGCCACGCTCTCGCGTGCGTCCGCGACCGACTGGTCGACGGTCACGCTGCGGCCATAGCGGCCGCCGCGCTGCACGTTGTGCGAAACCAGATGGTTGGTCACAGCGTCGAGCACGCTCTGCGGGATCTGGGCGCCTGCCGCGTTGTCCATGAAGACGAAGTCGCCGGCCCGCTGCAAGGCTGGAAACATGGCGCGGATGGTGTCGACGGGGAACGTCATGGCGTTGGCATTGTCGGTCTGGTGCTTGTTCACGCGTAGGCTCCTGCGAAGGACTTGGGCGGGGTGGAATCAGCTGGCGAGGTCAGCGGGTCTTTCCGGTCTTGAAGCGGTCCTCAAGCAGGCTGACGAGGCGGACCATCGGCCAGAGGAAGATGAGATAGACAAGAGCCGCGCCGATCAGCGGCGAAGGGTTGGCATAGAGCGACTGCGCATTGGTCGCTTCCTTGAGCAGTTCAGGCAGTGCCACGGTGGAGGCGAGCGAGGTGTCCTTGAACATCGAGACGCAGTTGCTGGTCATTGGCGGGATGACGACGCGGATAGCTTGCGGCAGCACCACCTTGCGCAGGGTCAGCAGGAACGGCAGGCCAAGCGCCTGCGCCGCCTCGAACTGGCCATGCGGAATGCTTTCGATGCCGGAGCGGAACACCTCGGCCGAATAGGCCGACATGATGATGGCGAACGCCGTCACCGCCGAGGCCCAGGACGATAGGCGGATGCCGAGGAACGGCAGCGCATAGTAGATCAGGATCAGCACGACCAGCACCGGCAGGGCGCGGAAAATGTCGGTGTAGCCGACCGCAAGCCACCGCAGCGGCTTCGGCGCATAGAGCCGCAGCAGGCTGATCAAAAGGCCGATAGGGATGCCGATGCCGATGCTCAAGATGCCGAGCAGCAGCGTGTTCCGGAAGCCGCGCAGCAGCGCCGGCAGACTGGACATGATGACATCGGGGTTGAAGAAGGTGTCGAGCAGCGACATGGGAGCGTTCCCGAACCCCAGAGCAAAGAATGCTCGCGTTAAAATCAATCGGCCTCACCGAAGGCGAGGCGGTCTGCGACGGGAGCCGGCGTCAGAGCGTGAAATGAATCGTGCCGGCCTGGACAGCCGGCACGATGTCAATGCATTGCCGCTCAGGCCTTCGGCAGCGGCATTTCCTTCACGGTCGAAGAGTCGGCGGGCGCGTCGCTGCCGAACCACTTCTTGTGGATCGCGGCCAGGGTGCCGTCCTTCTTCATCGCGGTCAGCGCGTCGTTCAGCTTGCCGAGCAGCGGATGGTCCTTGGTCATCATCAGCCCGTACTGTTCGCCGGTCTTGATGCGCTCCTTGACGGTCAGATCCTTCATCTTGGTGAAGGAATACTGCATGCCCGGAATGTCGCTGACGGCGGCATCGACGCGGCCGGCGCTGAGGTCGAGCAGCAGGTTCTGCTGCGTGTCGTAACCTTTCACGTCGGTGAAGCCGTCGGCTTCCTGATGCGCCTTGACCCAGGTCTCGCCGGTCGAGCCGGACAGCACACCGACGATCTTGCCCTTGAGGTCGGCTTCGGCCTTGATCGGGCTGTCAGTCTTGGTGGCGATGCCCATGTCGGAATCATAATAGGGCTGGGTGAACGACTGCGACTTCAGCCGCTCCGCCGTAATGGTGATCGAGGAGATGGCGACGTCGATGCGCTTCGATGTGGTGGCGGCGAACAGCGCCTGGAAGCCGAGATCGGCGATGTCGGTGGTTGTGCCAATGCGCTTGGCGGCTTCATTGACGATATCGACTTCGAAGCCTTCGAAGGTGCCGCTCTCGTTCTTGTATTCGAAGGGCGGATTGGTCGGATAGGCGCCGACATTGAGCACGTCGGCGGCATAGGCGGTGGCGGGGCCGGTGGCGATCCCGATGGCGGCGGCGAGAAGAAGCAATTTGCGACGAGTGAAGCTCATTTGTGTTCCCTCTGTTGTTGATCGGGCGGGTTGCTCCCGCACGGTTTTTTGCCGCCCCGCTTCGGGCAGGGCGTCAATTCATGGCAGCGACCATGCGGTCGAGAGCGGTCGCTATCTGCTGACGTGCACGGCAGGCGCACATGCGCGGGAAGGCCGTGGCGACGTTCTCGATGTGCACGTCGCGGATCTGGGCGCGCAAACCGTCGAAGGCATAGCGCGCGCTGGACGATGACTGGGGCACTATGAACGACAAGGACTGAAACCCCTCCCACCACGATGGACTGGCAAGCAAGCCCCTCCGGCACGGCAATAGCTATCGATTTTGGAATGCTTATCCAAAGTGCCGCGGTTTTCAAGGCGAAAGTTTTAAGCTTAAAAAGTTTGACCGGATTGTTGCCCGGCCGATACGCCCTTGGCCGTACTCGTGTCGCGCCAGTTCGGCTACGCGTCGTAGAAAGAACCTTCGGACGCACCAGCCTCGCCATCGCGAGGCGAAGCTATTTCATGCTTGAAATATTTTTGCGGAGCCGTAGCGTGCGATCTTCGGCGGGAGGTCGCGACATGCACAAACCACATCCATTGCACGGCCCGAACAGGCTGAAGCTCGGCGTCTTTTCGACCAATGCGGATGGCGGGCTTGCCATAACCGATGTGCCGGAACGCTGGACGGCAAGCTGGCAGGACAATCTGACCGCGGCGCAGATCGCCGACCGCGCCGGCCTGGAATTCATGCTGCCGATCGCGCGCTGGCGCGGTTTCGGCGGCCGCAACAAGGTACGGGAATGGTCGTTCGAGACCTTCACCTGGGCGGCGGCGCTTGCCATGGCCACCGAACAGATCGGGCTGTTCATGACCGTGCATGTGCCGCTCGTGCATCCGCTCTACGCCGCCAAGGCGTTGGCGACGGTCGACCACATCAGCCAGGGCCGCGCAGGCTTGAACATCGTCTGTGGCTGGAACCCGAAGGAATTCGGCATGTTCGGCACGCCGCTGGTAGAGAAGGGTTATGACCAGGCAGCGGAATGGATCGAGATCCTCGAAAAGCTCTATGCCTCGGATGAGCCGCTCGACTATGAGGGCACGTATTACCGCCTCAAGGAAGCCGTCAGCCGGCCAGCCAGCCTGCAGCTTCCACGACCCTTGACCATGAACGCAGCTTTCGGCGGGCCCGGGCGGGATTTCGCCGCCGCCAGATGCGATTATCTATTCACGACCTTTTCCGAGATGAGCAATGCCGGCAAGCATGTCGCCGATATCAGCGAGCGGGCCGACAAGGCGGGCCGCGACGTCGGCGTCTACACCGTGGCGCATGTCGTCTGCCGCCCGACGATGGAAGAGGCGCGGGCCTATTACACGCGCTACGCGGTTGAGATGGCCGACCATGATGCGGTCGATGCCCATATGGCGGGCAAGAAGGAATTCTCGCAATCGCACGACCCGCATGCCTATGACCGCTACCGGCAGCGTTTCGCCGGCGGCGCGGGCACTTACCCGCTGATCGGTACCCCTGAAACGATCGCCGCCGACATGGTCGCCATTGCCGGGCACGGCTATCAGGGCATCGCGCTGTCCTTCGTCAATTACACGCAGGAACTGCCCTATTTCTGCGATCACGTGCTACCGATTTTGAGGCAGGCAGGTCTTCGCGAATAGTAGTGGTGCTCAGCGGGGATCAATTAGAGCGGAATGAATTGAGGCTGAATCGGCGTGGGATTCCCTTAGGCGTGCAAATCTGATTCAACCTTCATGCTGGGCAAGG
>NZ_JAMYOR010000025.1:0-82110 GCF_040319965.1 Mesorhizobium sp. M0830
GAGAAGCGAGTGACCCGCGGGGCGACATGGTCCGGAAAAAAGACAGGAAACGCTTGACCTCACCGACCCCAATCAGAGAAGCCTGCTAGAGCAGGTCAAGGCGCTCCAGGCAATGCGACCGCGTGAACTCCACGGGGAAGCGACGCAATTCCCTGTCTCGATCGCTCGGCTCCAGGCGAAGTCCAACGATCATTTCGCGGAGGGGCCACTTCTCATCGATCCCACGCGAACCGATCCGGAGCCGGAACTGAAATGGCGCTCGGATTGTGTCTTCAGTGTTGCGGAGCCTGCCGACACCGCCGTTGGACCGAGCGCAATCGGCGCTGCAACGATCAAGTGCGTCGCGCTGAACCGGATAGATCTGGTCGAAAACCGCACTCAGATTCTAGAACGTCTGCGGACGCAGCGAATCCAAATCATGGACGCGCTAGAGAAGAAGGCAAATAAAGGCGTCCCGCCGCAGGTGATGGCTTCCCCCATTGACACTGCATTGCTGCGCATCGGTGACATGAAGCTATCCGGTTAGTCGAATCAGCCCTATGCAGGGATGGTCCGTGCGCTCATACGCGGTTTCGCTGCCGAGTTCAAAAATTGGGCCGTCGCAAGGGGCATCCAATTGGATGAAACCCACAAAGAGTATGGATATTCCGAATCCGCTGTCACCATTGAGCAAGCCATGCCGTGGGTCTTGAGGAAGAACGTAGCCATGAAGCTCGTCATCTGATTGGCAGGTTCCTGGCTTCTCCCCCGGTAGCGCAGGCGGCTTCGACCTCAAAGGCACCCGTCATCGCAAGTGATTGCTTGGGCAGGGTTCGCCCACAAACGTCCGCTCCCGCTCGAACCGGAAATACTTCTGCGTGAGTTCTCAAAAGAACTCATCCCAGTTATGCTCAGAACCGGAGGGCGGGGCAAACGGGAATGAGGTTGCCATTTCATTGGACTGTGGCTGTCGCCTTGGCGACAGTGCTGAGTGTTGCAAACACCGCAACTGCCCAGGAATCCCGATATTCTGCGCGGCAGGTTCAACAAGCCCTTGCTGAACATGGGTACGATCTCGGGACCGCAGACGGAATCTGGGGACGTCGGTCCCTTAGCGCGCTGAAGGCTTTCCAGAAAGCGAGCAACCTCCCTCAGACCGGTATTTTGGACGAAGCGACGTCAGCTGCGCTTTTTCCGCAGCTCAAGGTGACACATCACCCCTTGACGCCCATAGCCACGGATGCACGCCCGTCGACTTTGGAGCAGCCTAATGTTCCAACGAAGACAACTCCAGAGACAAGCAACGTGGAAGCCGGCAAAGCTGGTGGCGATGTCCGCCAGGCGCCGCCTTTGCCGGCGCACACCGACGGGGCTTCAGCCAAATCCGATCGTTTAGCGCCGGAGCCCAACAAGGTCAGAGAGGGGCCAACCACCCCAACGCCGCGTTTGATCTATTTGGGCCTGCTAGGGATCGCCGCCGCGTTCTTCTTCCTGCGGAGACGAAATCCAGCCGCGGAGTCGGCTCCAACGGCATCCGAAAGCAAGCGCAGCGAACCTGATCGCACTCCGAACCGGTCGGCCAGAACCGATAGGCATCGCCTCCATGTCCCGACCATTCGCATGGTTCCAGCCAACAATGCTGCTGGAGAGCAGCCAGTCGACCAAAAGCCGGTCCTGCCGGCGGATATTGCGGCTTCTCTCGCGGTACACAACGCCGCCGTCCACGATTTCATCCGTCAGAGAGGAGCGATCCGACGGCTCAAATCAGGCGCCAAACCTTCAGCCGGGCAGCCGTTCGTTCCCGCAAAAACGGGTTGGCAAAGCATTGAAACCACCAAGGTCATTCCGGTAGCGACCACAAACGAGGGATCGCTCGCATCGTACAATGCTCAGACAACGGAATCCATTCGACAAGGCGGTCGTGTTCTCATTCCCCCTACGGCCGCAACGGATCAGACGCAGCCGTCGGATTCCGAAAGCAAGGACAGCCAACTTGATAGCGGTCTCGACCAATCGGCCAGAAGCAACAGGCACCTCTTGGTTCGGAACGATCCGATCGTTCCAGCCAATATTGTAGTTGGAAGACAACCGGTCGAACAGAAACAGGCCTTACCATCAGATATTGCGACTTCCGTTGCGGCACATAATAGAGCTGTCCACGACTTCATCAGACAACGCGGAGCCATTAGACCACCCAAACCAGTGCCCAATCCTTCAGCCGCTCCCGCAGAAGCGGGTTGGCAAAGCGTTGAGGACACCAAGGTCGCGCCCGCAACGCCAACAACCGAAGGATCGCCCGCATCGGATAATGCTCAGGTTTCGGATCCCATTCGGCAGCGCGGCCCTATTCTTGTTCCCAACACGGCCCGGACGGACCAGCCGCGGTGGTTCGACCGGCTACCCGCAGTGCGAGCGAGCCCCGTCGCGCGCCAGTCGGCACATTGGATTCCTGCGAATACAGCAGCAATGGTGGGAAGCCATGACATTCCCGTGGGCATGATCTATTTAGGCGAGCACCTGCCGAGGCAGGGCAGTTCAACCGACCCGGAGAACTGCCTGATCGACCCGAGATTGACCGTGGGCGCTCACGGCGATCCGCTAGGTCAGACGATCGGCTACTGGCCATCCTACTCGAGCATTTCGCCCGCGGCGCGAAAATCCTATCTGGACTGGCTTGCCGGATCGCGATCCGATCCCGGCGCCTATATCGGATACGTGTTCCTCTACTTCTACGGTCTCGAACGCCGCCTCATGTTGGAGGAAAGTCCACCCGACGCCGATGGTGTCGTTGCCGAGGTTTGCCGGCTATTGCAGGTGTATGGAGGGAATGGCTCCTTCAAGCGTTATGCTGGTGAGTTGCTTTCGGCTTACCAGCTAAAATCGGCTCAGTTGCCGGAAAAGTTTGATCTGGAGGTCGAGGAAAATAGCTACGAGATTCCGATAATGCTGAAAGTCGCCCTCGGCATGCGGGTGCGCAGCGGAGAGGCGATTGAGCCGGACCTTTTGTTGGCTTACGTCCTTGCCGACCCCGAAACGAGGGTGCGAACGCCGGCGCGACGGGCACAGACTCTCTTGCGAGAGCTGTTCGCGGATGCGGTGGAGAAGCAATATCCAAATGGCGTGCGCGTTCCGGCCGCCGGAGTGCGAAAACTGAAGGTCAACTACCGTGCCTGCAGCGGGACGTTCGATCTTGCAATCCGCCCCTTTGGCGGTGACCTGCCGGACATCACAAACCGCAGCGAACCGATAGGCGGTGCACGCCGCATCTTCGACGACTGCACGGATCGGCTCGACAACTACAGCCGCGTGCTCGGCCGTTCGGAGGGACTGAGGCCTAGCCTTGCGGCTGTGGCTCAGCTGCCTTTGGGTTTGCGCGTGAAAAATTGTGAAAAGCTCGCTGGCAGCCCATTGAGGCGACTCCAGGAACTGGCGAGTAGTGACGCCCCAATATCCATCCAGAAACTGGCTGAATTGGCTGGGATGGATCCCGACAAAATCACCGCGCGGGCAAAGCAGAAGGAACTGTCCGTAGTTCTGGCTGCCTTTGGCTATGGCAATACCTCCGACCCTTCCTTTTCCCTGAAGTCGGCAAAACCAGACGAGCCGGCGATGGTCTTTGCTCTGGAACGTGAAGGCGAAGCTGCTCCCGAGCCGGGCGACCACTACCGCCCCATGCAACTGTCAATCATGCTCGGTATGGTGATTGCTTTCGCCGACGGTGTCCTCCACCCCTTGGAGGAACGCAGGCTCTTCGACAAGATTGACGAGGCGCCCGGCCTGTCGATGAACGAACGTGTACGCCTCAAAGCCGAACTCAAGGTCTGCGCAGCCGATGCCAGCCGCGTAGTGGATTGGACCAAACGCATAGGAGACGTGCCAGAGGACCGCCGCGAAGACCTTGCCGATGAATTGGTGGCTGTCGCCGCGGCAGACGGAACCCTTCACACACGAGAAGTGTCGCAGCTCGAGAAACTGTTCCGGCTGATGGATCTGGATAAAAACTCCCTGTATTTGCGACTGCATGGGAGTGTTGCGCCGCAGAACAAGCCGCGAGATAGGGATGACGATCTTTTCCTGGTTATTCCCGCCGGGATCCAACCGTCGGGCGTTCCCGTGTCGGCGGCGCCTCCTAGCGCACCTGCGATGCGTGTCGACATCTCGCGTCTCGAAGCGATCCGACGCGAGACGCGGACAATGTCAAGCGTCCTGGCCGATATCTTTGTGGAGGAAGGGGAGCCGTCCATCGAGCTGCAGCCCGCGATTGAGGAAATCGAGACGTCCAATGGAGATGTGCGCTTCGACGGACTGGAGCGACGCTATGCGTGGCTTCTGTCGCAACTCATCGAGCAGGAAACCTGGACGGCTTCGGATTTTGAGCGTTTGGTGCGCGGTGCCGATCTGATGCCGGGCGCGGCGAAGCAAGCACTAAACGATTGGTCCCTCGACCGCTTCGACGAACTGATCCTCGACGGCGAGAACCCTGTCATCGTCAACGCCAGCCTGTTTTCCGAGGCTACTCCCCAGTCTCCGTCGCTCACCGTCTCTGTCGAAGGAATATCAGCATGACGACAAAAACCCCACCTATCAAACCAAGAGATCGAGACACCATTATCAGCGCCTTGCGTGCCGGTGTCGTGCCGCGCATCGGTCTGCAGCATATTCAGGTGGGTCGCCAGCGCGAGATCGAAGCGCTGATCCAGGACATCGAGCGGATCGGCAACGGCGGGTCGAGTATCCGTCTCGTCATCGGCGCCTATGGTGCCGGCAAGACCTTCTTCCTGTTTCTCATCAGGCAAATCGCTCTTCAGCGCAAGCTTGCCGTCTGCCAGGCCGACCTTTCTCCGGATCGCCGCATCCACGCCACCGGTGGGCAGGCGCGTACGCTCTATGCCGAGCTCGCCACCAGTCTTGCGACCCGTACCGCTCCGGACGGAGGCGCGCTCCGAAACATTCTGGAAAGCTACATACAAAAAGCATCCGAACGCGCTTCCTCAAGCGGGACGACTATTGAAACTGCCATCAAGGAAGGCCTTGGCGATCTTCGCGAGATGGTCGGTGGCTATGATTTCGCAACCGTCATCGTTGCCTATGCGCGGGCCTACGAGGAAGGAAACAGCAATTTGCAGGACGCCGCGCTGCGTTGGTTGCGCGGCGAATACACGACCAAGACAGAGGCGCGAGGCGATCTGGGCGTGCGTACCATCATCGACGACGCGTCCTTCTACGATGGCCTGAGACTGCTCGCCCGTTTCACAAGGCTGGCTGGCCTCGGCGGCCTGTTGGTCTGCCTCGACGAACTCGTCAATCTCTACAAGCTGCAGAGCGCCCAGGCCCGCAAACAGAATTACGAGCAGATCCTGCGCATCTTCAACGATGTCTTGCAGGGTACGACGCAGGGTATCGGCTTCATTCTGGGCGGCACGCCGGAATTTCTGCTCGACACGCGGCGCGGCCTTTACTCCTACGAGGCCTTGCAGTCCCGCCTTGCGGGAAACAGTTTTGCCGGCAACGGCCTGGCCGATTACTCCGGTCCGGTGGTCAACCTGCCGAACCTGACGCCGGAGGAACTCTACCATCTCCTAGAGCGGTTGCGCGACGTCTTCGCGGCGGGCGATCAGGAAAAATGGCTGGTGCCGGATGAGGCACTCCACGCATTCATGGACCATTGCGCCAACCGTATCGGCGAGGCCTATTTTCGTACCCCGCGCAACACGGTGAAGGCCTTCGTCGATCTGCTCGCGATTCTCCAGCAAAACCCCGGCACAGATTGGAAAGACATGCTCGGCGCAGTGGACGTCGCGGAAGATCGAGGCGGTGCAGGCGACCAGCCCATCGACGACGTCGAAGGGGGAGCGGACGACGAACTTGCAACCCTCCGCATTTGACACGCTTTCCGAGCCCGTCAAGCGGTGGATTTGGCAGCGGAAATGGCGGTCGCTAAGGGATGTCCAGGAAAAGGCTATTCCGGCCATCTTCGCGGGCGGCGACGTCGTGATTTCCGCGCGCACTGCCGCCGGCAAGACCGAAGCCGCCTTCCTGCCATTGTTGACCCGGCATGCCGAACACGCAGGGAACGCCGACGGGTTCGCAATCCTCTATGTCAGTCCGCTAAAGGCGCTGATCAACGATCAGCACCGGCGGCTGGAAAGCCTGTGCGAAGGCAGCGGTGTACTCCTGCACAAATGGCATGGCGACGTGTCGGCGGACGCCAAAACCCGTGCACGAAAACGACCTTCGGGTATCGTGCTGATCACTCCGGAATCGCTTGAGGCGTTGCTCGTCCGCAGAGGCGGTGAGGTAGCGCGAATGTTTTCACGCCTCGATGCGGTGGTCATCGATGAGTTGCATGCCTTCATCGGCACCGAGCGCGGTATGCAGTTGCAGTCGATCCTCAACAGGATCGAGGTAGCGACCGCGCGAGACCGCATCGATCGAATTGGGCTTTCAGCAACACTCGGCGACATGAGCCTGGCTGCCGAAGCGCTGCGGCCCGGCAAAGGGGCCAGCGTCACGGTCGTGGAAGGCAAAGACGAGGGGAACGGGGTCCGTTTGCAGATCCGGGGTTATCTGCTGGACGGCACCGCCCCAGGCGATCTCACGGCCACCACGGACGATAGCGATCCGCCGGCAAAGCCGGCCGAACCTTTTGAACAATCGACGGTGCCAGCGGCGCTTGCGGCCGACTTGTTTCGTCTGCTGCGCGGCCAGAGCAACCTGCTGTTTGCTGGATCTCGCGCCAATGTCGAGGTTTATGCCGACATGCTGCGTTCGATGTGCGACCAAGCGAGCTTTCCAAATGAGTTCTTCCCGCATCATGGCAATCTCGCAAGGGCCATGCGCGAGGAGGTCGAAGCGCGGCTTCGAGACGATCCGGGCCCGACTACGGCGGTCGCGACCACCACCCTGGAACTCGGAATCGACATTGGCGAGGTGGAGACAATCGCGCAGATCGGACCGGGCTTTTCGGTCGCGTCACTTCGCCAGCGCCTCGGCCGATCCGGCCGCAGGCCCGGAAAGCCGGCAATGCTGCGTATGTTCGTCATCGAGCCTCCCATTGGTGAGGGACGACACCCAATTGACCGGCTTCGCCTGGATCTGGTTCAGTCGATTGCGATGGTTGAGTGCCTGAGAGCGGGATGGTGTGAGCCGCCATTGCCAGCTGGGCTGCATCTTTCAACGCTCCTCCATCAAGTGATGGCACTGATCGTGCAGACCGGGGGCATAAGCCCGACGGTCGCCTGGAAATTGTTGTGCGAGCGCGGCCCCTTCCGGGCCGTGGACAAGACGCTGTTTGCCGAATTGCTTCGGTGCATGGCCACGCCTGAAAACCAGTTGCTTGAGCAGTCGCCGGAAGGCTTGCTCATGATCGGAGAGACCGGGGAAAAGATCACGGAATCGTACGAATTCTATGCTGTTTTCGCCACGGAACGGGAATATCGGATCATTCACGATGCACGCACGCTCGGCACCTATCCGCTGAGCTCTCCGCTTGCACGTGGCGAGACGATCATTTTTGCGGGGCGCCGCTGGCAAGTCATCGAAATTGATGATCGCGCTCGGGTTATCATGGTAAAGCCGACACGGGCTGGAAAGCCACCGCATTTCAATGGCAAGGGGGCGGCCATCCACGATCACGTGGTGGCAGCGATGCGCGCGGTTCTCGTATCCGATGAGGCCTACCCCTATCTCGATCCTGCCGCGAAGCTACTGCTGGATGAAGCGCGCAGTTCGCACCTGGACCTGCAACTGGATCGCCGTTCAATCATTGCGCATGGAGAGGGGGTCCTGATTTTCCCCTGGGTCGGAACCAGGAAGCTGCAGACCCTAACCCTGGCATTGCTGGCCCGCGAGTTCAAAGCATCGCATTTCGGGCATGCCATTGAGCTTCAGGAATGCGAGGCAGCGAAGGTTATGGAAGCTCTGCAGGATATAGCTGGCTCGCCGGCACCAAGCGGGCAAGAACTTGCTGCACGACTAGCACAGCCCGCGTTGGCCAAGTTCGACACGTTCCTGAGCGATCACTTGATGACATTGGTCACAATGGTGGAAAGAATCAGCGCCAAGGACTTGCCCCTGATCGCCGCCAACGCGCTGGGAAATCATACGACGCATGAAGTCGCATGACCGCCGGGACCGGTTGCCCGCACTCGCCTCTGGCAGCCTTTCGCACATGTCCGAGCCTGTTATAACGGGCACGTCGACTCGCACCTGCGCTCACCAGACTTGATCAAGTGTAAACCAGCATCGATCATCTGCCGGAGCACAAGCAGGAGCAACTGGCCGTTTGGTCGAAAGGAGGCTCTCGTCTGGTCGTCCGAGCGCATGGTCCATCCGCTCTCGCCAGTCAGCGGCTCGACACAAGGCGCGAACCCGTTCGCGCCCATTCCGTTGTAATTTCTAGTTCTTAGGCTTATCCGGTTTCGCCTTGGTGATGATCGCTTTGGCACGCTCGACAAGCTGCCCCAGCTTTTCGATGGTCGGAGGAGCTTCTGTGCCGGCCTCCGTATGGCTATGGCCTTCCATCATGGCCGAACACATCTCGAATACGTCGATGATTTCTTCGATCAGGATCTGATCCCACATGACGCGACGAAGTGCTGTCACCATGATGCGGTCGTCCCAACGTCTCACAACTTGCTTGAGCAACAGGTGCGGCACCACTTCCTCGATTGTGCGCCGTAGCTGCCCGGCGCCCTTGCGCACCAGATCTACCCGAGCCGAGCCGAGGAGCTGTTGCGCTTGGGCCAACGTTTCTTCCGCCAGCTTGGTTTTGAGATACTGGGGCGTGGAAATTGGGGCGTCGTTAAGGCTGACGAATCCAGGTTTATCGTTGGCGCCTCTTTGAACCCAGTGCATCATTGGTTCGATCTGGGCTTTTCCGCTGCGCCGCAAACCTTGGTGAAAAATAAGAGATCGTGTGTGAATATGATGACCTGCCGGCTCTTTGCCTCCTCAACCAGTCGGCCAGCGATACGTTCCTTGCGCTGATGGTCCTGGGAATTTACCGGATCATCAAAAATTACCCCGGCATTGAGCTCATTGAGAGCGGCCTCAGTCAGAAAGTCCGCCAAGGCAACGGCCCTTTGCTCACCCTCACTCAGGATTTGATCCAAAGCGAATTCCTTGATGGCAAGCGAGCGGATCGTTTGCCCCTTTTGGCCCTTGGTGCGAAACTCAACCGGGATGGCACATTCGAGTCCGGAGCATTCTTGTCCGAGTCGCGATCTGTAGGTTTCTGCAATGACCCTTGAAAACAGTTCCCCCTCTTTCTCGGTGAGGCGGCGGGGGCTCAAAGCCGGCTTGGCCTTAGAGTCAGCGACCTCACACCATTTGAGATCCGATACGTATTTTTCGATGTCATCGAGATTTTTGCTTAGAACTTCGCGATGACGAAGCTCCACCCTCTCTGCGTCGAGCTTGGCGATGGCATCCGCGACACTGAGAAGCTTCAAATCTGCTATATCCGCGTCAATCTTTGTAATCACAGCCTCAAATGCTGGCGTCAAATCCATGGTGCCGTCGCCTGGAAATGTCTCTCCTGCCTTTTGCAAGGCTACAACGATGGCATCCCGGTCAAGCTTGAGGATGGCAAGGAGCTGAAGAATCTGCTCATCGAGCGAGGGATGCGCAGCCTTGAGATATGTTCGCGCAACCGTGTCTTCGCCGAAAATATCGAGGGTTAGGCTCTCGAAACCTTTGATCTTGGCCTTGATCTGGGTGTCCAAGGCCATCAGCGCCGTTCGGTCCGTACTGGTGAGGAATTCCCAATATCGCCCGAAGAGTTCAACGGCCTGGTCGCCTAACGGCTGCTGGCAAAGCAAACAACTGTCACCGTCGTTTGGATAATGATCGTGTTCAACGGCAGCCGACTTGTAAGCGGCTGTAATGAGTTTTTCCCATTCCGGCCCACCGGCACCCTTCAGCTTTTCCGACTTGAACGATGCCGTACCGGTTGCCGCTACTTTCTTGGCAGTGTCGTTGAATTCCCTAAGTAGGCTTTTTGCCCCATCCCGCTCAGTCTGCGAAAGACCTGCGCGTACCTGCTTTAACGTGTCACGCAGAACCTCGACCGGCATACGCGCTTCCGTGAGCCGTCGAATGCTCTCCTCCGGCGAGGTGGACTGCAATTCCAACGTCAAACGCTGGATTTCCTCAAGTCGGGCATCTTCGTCCTTGCCGTACTCGGCTAGCTTCCGTAGAGCCACCAGGTCGGTCTTTGGCCCCAGTGCAGCAACCGCCGCCGAAGCGGCCGTTACGTTTCCGATGAAAGCGTTTACGAAGCGATTTTGCTTTGGTCGCACATCGATGGCGGCGGCCAGCTTCTGAGCCAACAGACCATACACCCTCGCCATCTCGGGAAATACGTCAAAACCTGCCGGCTTGAAGCCAAGAGGTCCTGAGTCAGACAAATGCTTTCCCGCCACCGAACTGTCGAAAACTGCAAAAGACCTCTTCAGCTCGGCATGCTCCGTCGTTCCATCGAAGACGAGTGGGATTTCGTTGCCAGCGTGATCGACCAAGACAATGGTGGCCGAGGCTTTTCTTGGAGCGGTATCGTCATAAATGTCGGGAATGATCGCGTGCCGAGTTCTGCTGAAACACACATTCGTCAGGATGCGCGCAAAGCCGCTTTTTCCAGCACCATTTCCACCATAGATGAGCGTCAGTTGGGGCGAAAAAGCCAACTCGGCAGATGGGGTCAGCGCATTTACGCCGCTGACGTCATGAATTCGCAAGAGCCGGGGTTTTTGGGAGGCGAGCCCGCTCGCTTTGCCGGTTATTGTTGCCGGAATCTCGAGCTTTGGACTTGGTTCGTCCGCCAGTCCGAATCCATGCAGGAAGACACTATAGACCTGCCCGATCTGCTCAGCAGTAAGAACGCCATAGCGCACCGCCCAAGCAAGTGTCAGCTTTTGCCAGGGCGAGAAATCCTTCGCCCAAATCTCCAGCTCATCCCAAACCGTCACCTGAGAGGGCGGGGCCGCCTGCACGTCCTGAACTGTCAATTTGTCTCCCCCGATCAGCCGTCACTCCGATAAGTAATCGGGCATAAAGTCAATATCCAACCGGATCAGGCGATACTATTTCTTGTATCCAACACTTGAACGTCCAGTACATGCCGACTGTGGTTTTTGTGACGCCATGAACCTAAGCCTCAGGTTTCTCCCTTGGCACATCGTGCTCGAACTGGCGTCGCTCGCAGGCATGCAAGAACGGCTTCGGTCGAGCGGTCGAAAGCATGACTGACGATCAACGAAAGCCGAGCGGCGTGAACCCATGCTCGGCAATGATGTGGTGGAGCAGGCAACGATACCGTCACCCGTTGTGGCCGGACGCCAAGCTCGGCCAGTTTCAACTCCATCCAGCGCGATAGAAAGCCAATACAGCGTACCTTGAAATTCTTCTATCGGACCACGATCGAACATCGGTATGTTTGTGATCGGAGACCGCGCAATGGCATTTCGATTCGTACACACGGCCGACATTCATCTCGACTCGCCGCTGCGTTCGCTGGCGATGCGAAACACCGACCTTGCCCAACTCGTCGGAGACGCCAGCCGTCAGGCGTTTGTCTCGATCGTGGATCTCTGCCTTGCGGAATTTGTCGATACCCTGGTCATTGCCGGCGATCTCTATGACGGCGATCAGACCTCGATGAAAACGGCGCGGTTCCTAGCGTCACAGATGACACGACTTCACCAGGCCGGCATCAAGGTTTTCAAGATCCGTGGCAATCATGACGCCATGTCGCGGATATCGAAGCAGTTGGTGTTCCCGGACACGGTCACGATCTTCGGCGGCCGTCCCCAGTCAGTGCTGCAGACAGCCGGCGGGCTCGACATTGCGTTCCATGGCTTGAGCTTTGCCAGCCCCAAGGCGCCGGACAGTCTGCTTCCCAAGTATTCAGCTCCGCGTGAAGGTACGGTCAATGTCGGCATCATGCATACGAGCCTGGCCGGATCGCCGGGCCACGACGTCTACGCTCCCTGCAGCGTCGCTGACCTTCATGGCCATGGCTTCGACTACTGGGCGCTTGGGCACATCCATGTCCGCCAAGTCCACGCCGGGGCGAGCACCGTGGTGATGCCAGGAATTCCACAGGGCAGGGACATCAACGAGGCCGGCGAGAAATCCGTCACCCTGGTGACGATACGAGACGATCGCACCGTCGAGATCGAGGAAAGGCTGACCAGTATCGCGCAGTTCGAGCGGTTGAGCGTCGACCTGACCGGAACGGTGGAATGGTCCGAAGTCGTCGGGCGGCTGCGCTCCGCGCTCGAAGATGTGCGCGCCTCCGTCAGATCCCGTCATCTTGTGGTCCGTCTCGGTTTGACCGGGGCGTCACCCTTATCCTGGGCGCTGATACGTGACCGCGACCTGCTGCTCGCAGAAGCCGAGCAGGTCGCGGAACACACGGGGGACACCTGGGTGGAGAAGCTCGAGCTCAATGTCTCTCCATCCGCGGGCGAAACATCGGAGGGCGTCGCTGATCCGATTTTCGAACTCGCTCAATCCATGCGCGCCGATGCCAGCTCAGAAGCTTTCCGTGCCGAGGCGAGGGCGTTGGTCCAGAAGGTGATCGCGGATCTTTCGCCCGACGGGCGAGATTTCGCCGGAAAGGATGAGGCTGGGCTGGAGTTGTTCCTCGATAGGATGCTTGCCAACGGCGCCGACCTGGTCACCGCCCGCCTCAAGGCCGGTGGATCACAATGAGGCTCCGGCGACTTGATCTCATCCGTTACGGCAAGTTCACCGACAGGACGATCGACTTCGGACAGAAACCGGAATCCGGACCCGACCTGCATATTGTCTTCGGCCTGAACGAGGCCGGCAAATCGACGGCGCTTTCCGGGTATCTCGACCTGCTGTTCGGAATCGAGGAACGCAGCCGCTACAATTTCCTGCACGAGTACAGCGCAATGCGCATCGGCGGTGTGGTCGAACTCGGCGGCGCGGAGCACTCGTTCACACGCACGAAACAGCGCACCAACTCATTGCTGAACGAGACGGGCCAACCGGTCAGCGAAATGGCGATATCAGCACATCTCGCGGGGCTGTCTCGCGACGCATACGAGACCATGTTCTCGCTGGACGACGAAACGCTGGAAGCAGGTGGAAAATCAATCCTGGAATCCCGCGGCGACCTGGGCAAGCTGCTGTTTACGGCCAGCGCCGGCCTCGGGCACGCAAGTGATACATTGAGCGTACTCGAGGCCGAAGCGGACAGGCTCTATCGCAAGCAGGCACACGGGACCGAGCTTGCGCTGTTCAAGAAGCGGCTTGCGGAACTGAAGGCCGGTAAGGACGCGATCGACACCTTGGCGTCGACTTATGAGAGCCTTGAAGCCGAGCGTCTCGACGCGACAGAAAAATACGACCGCAGCATCGCCGAACGGTCGGTGCTGTCGGCTCGGCTCGATACCATCGCGAAGTATCTACGCGCGATCCCGATCCTTGCCGATATCCGACGTAAGGAAGCCCAACTGGCTGACTTGCCTGAGATCGCTTCACCGTCACGGACCTGGACGGGCAGCGTCGCCTACATGATCGAGACCGACGCCAGTCTGAGAACACGGCTATCTGCGAGTGTGGACGAGCTCGAGCGGGTGACGACCAAAATCGCCTCGGTCGATGTGGACGCGGTGATCCTGGCGATTTCCGAACGGGTTCGCGGTCTGGCCGACCGCAAGGTGCGCTACGTCTCGGCCGGTCTGGACCTGCCAAGTCGCAGGACCGAGCTGCAGATCCTCAACAATGCCGTGACGAGCTGCCTTGCTGCCCTCGGACGATCCTGCGAGCCAGAACCTGCCAGACTGCTCTTGCCTGCTGCAACCATCGGGGCTGTCCGCACCATGGTCGAGCAGCGATCCGGGATCGTTACTAGCATGCGCGTCGCGCGCGACGAGGCTGCGGCAGCCGCTGATGCGCTTCAGGCGGCACGCGAGCGGGTTGGCGAAGAACGGGCCGTGCCCGAGCCTGCCAGGGCAAGACTGGCCTCGGCTGTGTCAACGGCAAGGGCGAGTGGGCACTTGAGGGAAATCAAGGCGGCACGCGAGGCCGTGGATGCCGGCGCAATTCGATGGGAGGCCGCGATCGCGCGCTTGCATCCCTGGTCGGGAGATGCTCAGGCATTGGCCAGGGTCGCCATTCCGAATGCTGGACAGCTTGGCGCATGGAAGGCGCTTGCAGCAGAGCTCGGAAAGAGCAGGGGCGTCGTTTCCGAACGTCTTGCCGAGCACCAGGACAATCACGACTTGCTTTCGGTGCGGCTGGATGCCCTTCGCTCCTCGGTCGATGTCAGCGACGATGAATCCGCCGCCGTCATTCGTCGCGCCCGGGAAGAGGCCTGGGCACGGCATCGCGATGACCTCACTGGGGACACGGCGGACGAGTTCGCGGCAGCACTGGCTCGAGATGACAGTGTCGGAGCAGGCCGTCTGGCCAACGCACGGGAGCTCGTTGAGATTCGCACGGCAAGCCGCAGCCTCGCTGAAACCGCTGCCACCATCGCGCATGCGCGCGCCCAACTTGCACGCAACAGCTCGGACCGGGAGGTCGTACTCTCGGAAATTCGCGCAGCGGCAAGAGAGCTATTCGGAGAGTGCCTGGAAATTTCCTCCGAACGGCTGATTGAGCTGATCGAGAATCGCATTGCTGCCCGGATCGAAGCGCTCGTGACCTGGGACGAGATCGAGCTTGCCCGCAAGAAAGCCGAGCGGGCGGTTGATGAGAGGGACCAAATACGCCTGGAGCTGAGCGGGGCTCTGGCGAGTGTCGGCGTTGGTTCAGATCCCGCCGACAGCCTTGAGACGGTCATGGCCGTGGCAGAGTTGTTCCTTGACAGGCAATTCAAGGTGGACGCCGAGCGTACCGAGACGCTCAAAACGGTTAGCACACGGCACGAGGATCTGGCCGCCAGGCGGCGAGCCGTCGACGTTTCAGAACGACGTGAGGACGAATGGCTGGCCGGCGTTGCCGAAGCGCTCAAGGGCACCTGGCTCGAGAGCGGCATATCGGCGGCCGGCGTCGGCAGCGTCCTCGATCAATTGGCTGAACTGTCCAAGAGTCTTCAAGACCGGCACGCCATGCAGCTCCGCATCGAGAAGATGGAGGCGGACAGAGAAAATTTCCTGGTCGAGGTCAATGCCGTTGCAGCCGAGGCGGGCGACGTGGCGGACAACGAAGAACCGGAACAGCTAGCGATCCGGCTTGCCGAGCGCCTGGAGCGTGCCGATCGTACGCGCGAGGCGAAGGCAAATCTCGTCAACGACCTGCAGCGCCTGCAGGAAGCGCGTGAGATCCTCGATGGGGAGATTTCGGCAAATGAGCGCCGCAAGAGCGAGGTTCTGAGCGTCTTTGGCGTGGCCACGCTGGCGGACGTCGTGCAACGCGACGAACTCCTGCGCAACAGGGATCGCCTGCGCGCTACGGTCGCCGAACTCGAGGAACAGGTGTCGGCCGAGCTCGCGGTGGAAGGGTTCGAGCAGGCGCGTTCGATTTTGGATGTTCTCGATCTGAATAGCCTGGCCATCGAGAAGGCTGAAGGCGAGCAACGGCTTCGGGATCTTGACGAAGCGATACAGCAACAACTCATTCGGCAGACGCGAGCGGCCGACAAGCTGGACGATATCGGCGGCGACAGCGCTGTTGCCCGCATAGATGCCGAACGACGCACCGTCCTTCTGGAGATCCAAGAAAAGGCCATCCGCTACATCGAGCTGAAATTGGGCGTCATGGCCGCCAGGAACGCTCTGCGCGTCTATCGGGAGCGCCATCGATCCGGAATGATGGCGCGGGCATCCGACGCTTTCGCGCTTATGACGCGCGGCCAGTACTCAGGCCTGACAACCCAACCGGTCAAGGGTGGCGAAGTGCTCATCGCATTACAGCGCGACGGGCAGTCCAAGGTCGCGGACGCGCTGTCGAAGGGCGCGCGTTTTCAGCTTTATCTGGCCCTGCGGCTTGCAGGATATTACGAGTTCGCTCAGTTTCGGCCCTCCGTGCCCTTCATTGCCGACGACATCATGGAAACCTTCGACCATTTCCGGTCAGAGGAGGTTTTCCGGTTGTTTGGAGAGATGGCGAGTGCCGGTCAGGTAATCTACCTCACGCATCATCAGCACCTGTGCGAGATCGCCAAGACTGTTGTGCCTGGCGTAGCGATTCATAATCTCGGATGAGATTGGACTTTATTTGATGCGTTGCTGACATACCGTGCCGTTCGATGTTTTACCTTAGCTAGTCTAATCGACATTCCAAGCGCCGGCCTTCGCGTTCGCTTTGCGCCCAATGCACGAACATGAAGTAATCGCGGGAGCGGTGGCCACCAAAGCTGTGGCGGCGATGTTAGGAACTCTAGCCAGCTGGCTGTCCCCCGATAGGATGAAGAACGGGCTCACGATCGACACCGGGCCCAGGCATCGAACGGAGGACAGCCATGAAGCAGTATATCGGTCTCGACGTATCCATGAAAGAGACGGCAATATCGATCCGGCAGGACGAAGGCGAAGCTCTCCCTGTTGAAGTCTCTCTTCGAGAACCAGTATCCATGTATCCCGTCCGAAGCCAGATGCCATCTCCGGCAGCGTTTGCTATGCTGAGGGCCAGGGCTAGCTGCCGTGTGCCGCTGGCCCTCGGTCGAGATCGATCTTGATGAATTCGCCCGCGTGCCTATCCCCGCCCCGATGGATGGAAGGGTTCTACTGGCCTTTACACGTCGATGCTCAAGGAAGGCGATGAAGTCGCTTGCGCAGCAGGGGAACGCAGCCTATCGGTCAGAGACGTAAGCGCAGCAGCGGGCGTTCCCAAATCAACGCTTCATCGACTTGTATCCGAAGGCACCGTATCGCAGCCATCCCGCGAAGCAGTGGCCCGTTGGCTGAAGACCGTGGACGCGTCACCGTCGGCGATTGTAATGAAAGCCAAAAACTTAACGATCTGCTCAAGCAGCTCGATGTATTGATGCGCGAAGCCAAAACGCAGAAGGGGTAACGCATGACGACTTCTCGACAGGTATTGGGAATGGTTCAGAGCCATATCGCCGGGGATGGCGTTCGTTTTCTGTCGATCGCGGAGCAGATCGCGCTAGAGGCCGAAAAGGCCGGGCGAGGCAAATTCGCAGAGTCCCTGCATAAGTTCGTGATTGCCGCACGTAGCGAAAAGACCTCGCGCACGATCCAATTGGCGAAGCCCCGGGGCGATCTCGCCGAACTCCTCGATGTCACATATCCGGACATCCTGCTTCCGGACGTCGTTCTGCGCCGGGATTTGCGTGATGGTATCGACCGCATCGTCGACGAGCACAAGCGACTTGTCGAACTCGAAGCTTACGGCCTGAAGCCGCGCCGCAAACTTCTTTTCGTCGGCCCGCCCGGCACAGGAAAGTCGATGACCGCTCATGGGATCGCTTCCGAGCTTGGACTTCCCCTCTTCACCGTTCAACTCGATGGCGTCATCACCAAGTTTATGGGTGCCTCCGCGTCCAAGCTGCGATTGATCTTCGAATCCATGACTGGCGTTCGGGGCGTCTATTTCTTCGACGAGATCGATGCGATCGCGGCAAGTCGGGCGCACGAGAACGACATCGGGGAGGCCCGGCGTCTGCTGAATTCGTTCCTGCAACTCGTGGACCGCGACCAGTCGCACAGCATCATCATCGCAGCGACCAATCACAGTTCCCTTCTGGATCGCGCCGTCTTCCGGCGGTTCGACAGCGCTTTTCGATACGAGCTGCCCACGGGTGACGAAGCGCGCCAGGTCATTCGAAACAACATCCTGGCGTTCGATGCGGGTTCGGTCGATTGGGAATCCATCGAGAAGCATACCAGTGCTCTGTCACAGGCAGATCTCGCGGCGGCCGCTGTCGATGCAGCGCGAAAAGCCGTGCTCGAAAACGGCGGAAAGCTTACGACCAAAGAATTGGTGTGGGCGCTTGAGGGACGGATGCAAATTCACTCGAACTAAGGGTGGCATCAGGTGTATTCGTGAGGCAGGGAATCACTCCAAGGATTAGGATATAGATGCCGCTTCAGCCTCATCTTCATCTACGAAACCTTACCTTGGCTGCTACTCCGTTTCGGCCTCATCGTAGCGGACGAACAAAGAGAGATCCGGCGACTATTCCGGATAGGGCGGGCCATGCCGGTGCCCTGAAAGCGAATTTCGCAAAGATAGCGGACCGTCTTGCGGAGCATACTCCCGCGCAGGAAGAAGCCGGAATCCCCAAGAACAAGCAGGGAGTGGTGATCACCGCCACGGGGTTCGGAACACAGAAGCTATGGATCGGCGAAATGAAGGCGTCCAGCCCTGGCGTTAGCCTGCTGTCCGTCTCGGCCGCCCACGATGACGAGCCTGCGTCAGCGAAACTGTTCGTGACAAGGAACAGCCTGGAGACGATTTCGAACCAGATCGACGCGTACTCAGCTTTTGAAGCGCGCCGTTCGAACGTCAGCTCAACGAAGAAACCTGCACGCTTTCAGTTGTTCGAAAGCACGTCGGAATTCAAGCCTGCTTCGCTGGAAGACATCTGGAGCGGACCTATCGACGACATGCCCAAGAGGAAGTCCGAGTCCGTCGAAACCTGGATCCGTTCCGACAGGGCGGCTTACTTTTATAGGGTGGCAGAGCGGCTGGGGATTTCCATCATCGGGAATCCTACAAAGTTCACGGACAGCATCGTCGTCGACATGACCCTGAACGCGGTCCAGATGCAGGCACTGCTGGATTCCACGGGAGCTGTCATCGAGTTCCGTCCCTCGTCCGATTTCGTGCACGATTACCGACGCGTGGACGGCGACGCACGCAATGCTATTTCGAATGCGGTCGCTCAACGGATCGTTCCCGCCCCAGCCGGCGCGCCTCGCACCGTAATCCTCGACTCGGGCGTATATGCAGCCAACCCGTTGCTGCGAGCCTCGATATCTCGGGCCAACCTCAAAACCGTGGATGTGGATTGGGGAACGGACGACAACAGCGGCCACGGCACCGCGATGGCGGGTGTGGCATTATTCCCGAACCTCGAGGCGGCTGCTACCTCTCGCGCGCCGATCATCCTGACGACCGCGTTGGAGTCCGTCAAGGTTTTCCGACCGTTGTCTTCCACGAACCTGATCGTTCCGCGCGACGCGATCCAGGAGGCAGTCAAACTGGTGGAGCGTGATTCCGGAGTGGAGCGTGTCTTCTCGCTGTCGGCGACAATTCCTGGCGAAGACGAGAGCGGACGGCAGAGCGCCACTTCGGCTGCCGTCGACCAGCTGGCATGGAACGACGGAGTTCGGTCGAGGCTTTTCTGCGTGGCGGCCGGCAATGTTCCCGTGAGCCGGAAGACGCCTTATCAGGTAGTTCATTACGGCGGGCGCAACGCGGATTTCCCGGTTCAATCTCCCGGGCAGGCAGTCAATGCGTTGTCGGTAGGCGCCTATACCGACAAGGACATCAGCGTCGGCACGCCGGTTGCGCCGAAGGGCGACCTTTGCCCGGTCTCGCGCACCAGCCAGAAGTGGGACAACAAGTACCGCACCTCCAACAAGCCGGACGTGGTTTTCGAAGGTGGCAACCACATTTTCGATCCCGGCAAGAAGACGTCGCGTGGTTCCGCCGACACACGCGTTTTGACGACGGGTCGGGCAGCCGGGCAGGAGTTGGATCTCACAGGCGAAACCAGTGCAGCGACAGCCGGGATCGCCGGTCTCGCGACCCGTGTACTTTCCCGATATCCTCAAATGCGATCGGAAAGCGTCCGAGGCCTGATCGTGAACGGCGCGTCTTGGACACCAGCGATGCAACGGCAGGCAGAGGGCGGCTCCGAAGATCGCAAGCGGGTACTCGACACGTTCGGCTGGGGAGTTCCGGACGAGCGGCACATTCAGGAAAGCGACAGCAACTCGCTTACTCTCGTCATTGAAGACGAAATCACCCCGTTCGAAACGCGAGACGGTCGATGCGGCCTCAAGGAAATGAAGTATTTCGACCTTCCGTGGCCAAAACGTGAACTCGAACGGATCGGCAATGCCGAAGTCAGGCTTGCCTGCACCCTATCGTATTTCATCGAACCCGACCCTTTGGCGGACAAACGCGCTAGGAAGGATCGGTACGCGTCGCACAGGCTGCGGTTCCGATTCAACCAGCCCGACGACACTGCCACAACTGCACAAAGTCGATTGAATCAACTCGTCGACCTGGATGACGACGAAATTGAGGTCCCGAATCTCGATGACGGTCGTTGGTTCATGGATTGGCGCCGCAGCGACATAGGTACCGTTCATAACAACATATGGACGGGGCCTGCGCACGAGCTGGCGGTCCGCGGCGGCGTATGTGTCTATCCAGTCAAAGGCTGGTGGGCTGATCGCAGTTCGCCCGAGTGTCGACGTTCCACACCGTTCAGCCTAGTCATCTCGCTACGCACCGCGCACGCCGACGTCGACCTTTACACTGAGGCGATGGCCAACGTGCCGGCCCACGCGATCATCGTTTCGACAAACGTATGAGCGCTGCCCAAGTATGGTCTCGACCATGACCGATGCTGCACTCGTATTCGAGGGTCCCGTGCCAGACGGTCCCGGAACTCACGTCCTGCTGATCGGCGTCTCCGCTTACGATCATCTGCTGGGAGGCACCGACGAGAAACCGCACCTCGCCAACGACATGGGGCAGCTGGCGTCGCCTGCCAAGTCGGCGCGCGCCCTCGCCGAATGGTTTCTGACGGAGTTCGAGAACGCCGACACTCCCCTTCAAAGCCTCTCGCTTTTGATCTCGGATCCTTCGCCTACGCCGTTCAGCTTTCCCGGGAACCTGAGCGAGCCGAAGGTACCTCCGACCGCGACGATCGGGAGCGTCACCGCTGCGATCGACGGCTGGCTCGGCCGTTCTGCGAAGTCTCCTGACAATATGGTGGTATTCTTCTTCGCAGGGCATGGTGTATCTTCATCGGACCCCCTGCTTTTCCTCCAGGATTTCGGGGCCCGGTCATTCGATAAATACGCGACTTCCGTAAATCTTGAAGACTTCCTCGGTGGAATGCGAACGATGGTCCCCGGAAAGCAGCTGTTCCTTATCGACGCCTGCCGGACAACGGAGAAGACATCCGTCGAACTCGCCGGCGAGCACCGGGGTGTAGGGCTGGTTTCCGCCGTTGACCCCACCGGAACCGGGCGAAAGCTGGCTCTCCAAAGCGTCCATCATGCTTCCACCGAATTCGCCGTGGCTTATGGGGCGACGGATGGGGTTAGTCTGTTCACCGAAGCGTTGCTTCGCGCCCTGCGCGGCGGAGGTGCGCAACCTCATCTGCAATGGCATGTTGGCACGAGTGGCCTGGAACAGGCGTTGGGAGCATATGTGTCACGGGCCGCGCAAAAGCACTCCGTGATACAGGTCCCGGAGAGATCGCGTGGCCAGTTCTTCAAGATTTCCAAACCCGCGAAAGTGGACGTACCGCTCCATATCTCTCTCGATCTCGCCGAAGCCTGGGGACACCTGGACAACATGGAGGCGCGCTGTGCGACGGGCATCTCGGCGAGCTTGACCCACGATCCCGCGAATCCGATCGAGGAATGGTCGTGTGTCGTGCCTCTGCGCGAGCACATGGTCGCAGCCGCCTTCAAGCAGGGTGCTGCCTACAATCACGCAGCCGAAGTGGTGATGGTCGCTCCGCCGGAGACGGTCTACACCCTGACGATACAAGCCGGGGCCGTGCCATGAAGGGCACGTTGAAACTCTACTTCGCCCGTGGTGAAGGTATCCGGGATTTGCCGTCGGGTATCGCTGTCCGGATCGAGAGAGCGGTCTCCGAAAGCGATGGCGAAGCGACCGCTTGGTCAGTCCTCGTCCCTACGTCTCCTCACGGCCTCTCCGTTGAAGTCGATGCGGGAACCTACAGGCTACAGGCCTGGCTCCCATCCGGACAAATCCTGCAATACAGGGCAAACGTGGAAGAAGCCTCCGAAACTCCGGTGGAATTGAGGCCGCCAATGTCGCGCGCGACCGCCGACACCCGGCACCGCCTCGGAATGTACAGGGTAGATCTCAGCAAAGAGTACGACCCCTTCGAGTTGCAGCCCGCGTTCACTTCCGGATTCGACGACGAACCGATGGAGACGTTGGATATATGCACAGAAACCCCGTCCTTCGTGTCCTGGACCGACGTACATGACCGCATTGTCGAAGTTGACGGAGAAATCGGGCACGGCTTGGACGTGAGTTTCGATGCTGGCACCAATGCCTTGTCCATCAGTGCCGGCGACGGCCATGACTACTTCGGGTCGCAGTTCGAACGTTGGTGGGTTCGTGTGCGTCACGATCGCGGGGAGAGCCTCGGAATTCTGCCGCTGGCCTGGTTGGCCGGCGCGACCCAATCTCCCGGGGCTTCGGTTGAAGTCAGGTTCGAGCGGGTAAGTAATCATCTCGGCGTCACCGTACGCGACTCCAGACTGGATGCGTTGCTCGAGTATCTCAAAGCGGGCAGGCTTTCGGCCGCAGCGGCATCGGTCGCAATGTTCTCGGATGACAACACGATGGTTCATGCCATCCGGGACAAGCGTTCCAATCCCCTGGCGGCATGCGCGGCCGCCTATGTGAGCCTGGCGACGGCGGACAGGAAGCAGATCGAACACTGGCGGAACTGGGCGCCTAACTTGATGAATTTCTTTCCGTGGATGCCGGACGGTGCGATCATCCGAGCCTGCACGCTGATGGATGGCCCGGTCTCCAGCGATACGCGGTCCGAAATCCTTCAACTTGCCAAGGAAGCCTTTAACCGCGGGCTGCCGTTCTTCACTGTCGGGTTCAGTCACCTGCGCGACATCTTCACGATCTTCTCGGCTGACGATGCCGAAGCAAAGCAGATGTTGGGCCGCGTCCGCTCGATGAGTTCTCGATGCGAGATCAGCGAGGCCTTCACGACACTTCAGTTCCCACGTCATTGAAAGGGATGTCATGTTCCGCGTCAGGATGCTGCCTGCCGATGACGGCGACTGTCTTCTTCTGGATTACGGGACGGAGGATCGACAGCATCATATCCTGATCGATGGTGGACGTGGGTCCAGCTACGCCGCATCGATCGTCCTGGCGCTGAAGGATATACACGCGCGCGGTGAACGCATCGATCTCCTCGTCCTCAGTCACATCGACGCCGACCATATCGAAGGACTACTGCCCCTGATCGAGGATCCTGACCTGCCAGGATCCGTGGCGCAGGTCTGGTTCAACGGTTTCGACCAGCTATCGGATCTGGAAATCTTGGGGCCCAGACAAGGAGACGCCTTCTCGGACGGTCTTCTTAAACGAGCATGGCCCTGGAATGCCGACTTCAATGGCAAGGCGGTGGCAATCCGCGAAGCGAAACTGCCAGTTATTAATGTAGTAGGCGGGATGAAGATAACCCTCCTGACACCGACGATGAAAGCGCTATCCCGGCTACGCTCGGACTGGATCGAGTATCGTCAGTCCAAGACCCTGCCTGTCGATCCCGATCCAGTCCCAGCCGGGCTTGAGATCCTTGGCCCGAAGCTCGCGACCGTCCCTGGAAACGTCGCGGCGCTGGCGGACGCGCCGGATGTGGAGGACAGAACCGTCCCGAACGGATCGAGCATTGCATTCGTCGCCGAATTCGAGGGCCGACGAGTCCTGTTGGCTGCGGATGCCCACCCGTCGGATCTCTTGGAAGGGTTGCGGAAGCTCGACACCGAGGAACTTCACCTGGTGAAGCTCTCGCATCACGGAAGCAAGGCGAACACGACCATCCCGCTGGTAAGGGCCATGGCAGCTAAGCGCATCGCGATTTCGACCAGTGGCGCTCGAAACCGACACCCGAACCCGGAAGCGGTCGCGAGGCTGATCAAATACGGTCCAAAGGAACTGCATTTTTATTTCAACTATCGGACACCATATACTGAGGTCTGGGATTCACAGGCCATGCGCGATGCCTTCGGCCACGAATGCTTCTTCGGCGAAGGATTCGAGATGAAGATCGACGTATGAGATCAAGAGGCGAGGCGACGCTCAGCCCTGATTCTTCAAGTTTTCAAACGCGGGATGTCCTGCGAGAGCGATGTCGCAGGCCCCCGTTCCGACCGCACGAACCATCCGTAAACATTCCTGCGAAGGATTTTCTCGACATTCGGCATCTTAGCCTTCAGATCCTGCAAACGCTGGAACGGCGTCGGCTGCCGAATGGCAGCTACCCGCTCAGTGCTGCCCAACAGCAGACAGTCCGGTCACGGCACCAACAACGTCGTTCCAGTTCTCGACCAGCGCGCGGTCTTGGTACCGTGTCGAAAGGTTTGATCGCACATGCCGAAAATGTTTGCATGGCGCAATAAGTTTATATCGGGTCGTATATGGGGACTGCCGATATGGCAACCTATATAGCGGTAATTGATATATAAACGTATATTGACACCCGTCATATACGGTCCTATATCGGGCTAGCTCATGCAGAATGGTATAGGCCATGAAGATCAGAACAGCTCGCGACATTGGTATCCTGATCAAGGAGGCCCGCACCCGGCGCGGCCTGTCCCAGGCTGCCTTGGCCAAGATGATCAACACCACGCAGACGTGGGTGTCGTGGATCGAGAACGGCAAGCCCAGCGCCGAGATCGGCAACGTGCTGCTGGCGCTGACCACGCTTGGTGTGGAGCTGGACTTTCAGATCCCGCCGGCGCCGACGTCGGCTGCTGATCATCATCATAATGCCGATGAACGGCATGTCGACGATGACGACGACGAGATTCCCTACAAGCTCTAGGTGACGATGATCATGGTGAACCCCATCGACACCCTCGACGTCTATATCGCTGGCAGACCGGTTGGGTGGCTCCACCACCTGCAGGGCGGCAAGCTTTCGTTCTCCTATCACGAGGCATGGATGGAGGGCCGGGTGGCGATCCCGCTCTCCCTGTCCATGCCGACGATCACCAGGACCTACGAGGGCAAGGTCGTTGAGGCATTCCTCTGGGGTCTGCTGCCGGATAATGAGCAGACCCTCGCCAGATGGGCGCAGAGGTTCCAGGTCTCCGCGCGAAACCCGTTTGCCCTGCTCAAGAATGTCGGCCGCGACTGCGCCGGCGCCGTCCAGTTCCTTCGTCGTGGCGACCAGGTTTCCCGCGGCGAGAACGTGGAGTTGCTCACCGAGGCGCAGATCGGCGACCGCCTGCGCGACCTGCGCAAGGATGGTGCAGCGACCCGGCGAATCGGCGATCCTGGTCAGTTCAGTCTCGCTGGTGCGCAGGCAAAGACGGCGTTCCATTTCGACAAGGGCAGCAATCGCTGGGGGATCCCTCTAGGCGACACGCCCACGACACACATCTTCAAGCCGCCTTTGCCGCACTTGCACGGGCATACCGAGAACGAGCATTTCTGCCTGCAGCTTGCATCCAAGCTCGGCATGGACGCTGCACATAGCCAGGTTCTCGACTTCGCAGGCGAAAAGGCGATCGTTATCGAGCGCTACGACCGCCGCAACATCGACGGCAAGACCATCCGCATCCATCAGGAGGACATGTGCCAGGCCCTGTCGGTGATGCCGACGCTCAAGTACGAGAACCAGGGTGGGCCAGGTATCACGACGATCTCCAGAAAGGTGCTGTCGGCCTCCCTCGACCCCGTCCAAGACCGTCAGATCTTCATGGCCGCGAACGTCTTCAACTGGATCATCGCCGGCACGGACGCGCACGCAAAGAACTACTCGATGCTGCTCGGTGCCCAGGGCGAGGCCCGCCTAGCTCCGCTCTACGACATCTCCTCCATTCTGCCGCACCTCGGGGGAGAGATCCAATCTGAGATGCGCGACCTTAAACTGGCGATGAAGATCGACAGAGTCTATCCCATCGAGGAGATCATGCCGCGCCACTGGGGGCGCTGTGCGTCCTCAGCAAAGGTTGGCAGCGAGTACACGGTGCGGACGATCCGCCATCAGCTCGCGGTGATGCCCGATATGGCATCGGAGTGCGCCCAAGAGCTTCGCCAGGAGGGGATCATCCATGAGATCGTTGGTCGCCTCGTCGACGCGATCGCGACGCGCATCAAGGGCTTGTCCCGGATCTATGGAGAGGAAGGTTGTGGAGGTTAAAGTCGGGCGGGGATAGCGGATCCACGGACTAATGCCGGCGAAATGGACGGACCGCACACTGCCCACGGGATTCTCGCTCTAATAGCGCCCCGGCTCCGGGCCGGGTAGATGGCCGGTTTCGGAACCGGCCATCGGCAGCTTGAATGACGGAAATGGGGTCGGCTGCAGAACGGCAGCTTCCCGCCGAACGCGGTCAACTTTCTCTCCAGGAAATCTGACAATGCGGGCCTACGATTTGGCGTCGAGTTGTGGCGTTTTTCGACGGTCAGTATGATTTCCGGCGGTTGGAGATTTGTATCGGCGTTTGATGAACGGCCGCTGTTGGGTTCAAAGTGGATGGTCGCGTTGGTGTGTGGACAGCAGGCTTGCGGCGTCCCTCGATTGAGATCACCCGCAGGTTTTTGCTCTTGAGTTCATCCAGATAATCGGCCCACCACTGCATCATCTTGACGCGCTCGTCCCAATGCTCTGCCCGGGCGTAGGCGCGCCGAACGTCGTTGTTCTCAATGTGGGCCAGCTGCCGCTCTATCGCGTCCGGATGCCACTTGCCGCATTCGTTCAGCAGAGTTGATGCCGTTGCTCGAAAACCATGCGCGGTAGCTTCTTCCTTGCTATAACCCATACGACGCAGTGCGGCGTTAAGCGTATTGTCGGAAATCGGACGCGAAGCCGATCGAACACTGGGAAACAGCAGCGATCCATCACCAGAGATTCCTCTCAGTGAAGTCAGGACGCTGATCGCTTGCTTTGATAGGGGTATGCGGTGCGGCCGTCGCATTTTCATGCGTGCTTCAGGGATCGTCCACACCGAGCTTTCAAAATCGAACTCTTCCCATTCAGCGGCGCGAAGCTCGCCGGGGCGGGGAAACAGCAGCGCTATCAGCTTCAGACCGGCTCGGGTTGTAGGCTGTCCGTCAAATGCATGGATCGCCCTCAGCAAACCGCCCAAGGCCTTCGGATCGGTAATCGCGGCGCGAGACGTTACCTTCGGACTGATGAGTGCGCCTCTGAGGGCGAAGGTCGGATCTGTCTCGGCGCGTGCGGTCGCGATCGCGTATCGAAACACGCTGCCGATGGTGGAGCGCAGTCGCCTGGCCGACTCATATCGACCGCGAACCTCGACGCGACGGAGGGCGGTAAGGATGCTGGCCGTATCGATCTCCCGAATGCACTTGTCGCCGATTATCGGGTAGGCAAAATCGAGCAGCCATTTGACCTTGCTGATCGTCCGGTCGGCACGTCCCTCCTTCTTTAGCTTGTCGACATATTCCTCCGCGATTGAGCGAAAGGAGTCCTTTGCCGAATCGGCCTTCCGCAAGCTGCGTTCCTTTCCAGGGTCGACGCCAGCTAGCAGGAGCCTTTTAGCATCATCGCGCGCCTCCCGTGCCTCGGCGAGAGAGATAAGGGGATAGCTGCCCAGCGCGAGCAGTTTCTGCTTGCCGTCAAAGCGGTAGGCGAGCCGCCAGAGGCGAGAGCCCGTGGGCTGTACCCATAGCTGCAGCCCGCCCCCGTCAGACAATTTCACGAGTTTGGAAGCAGCGCGGGCGTTTCGACATTTCACGTCGGAGAGGGGCATTCGTCAGGTCTCCCTAGGCTGTTTCGATACCATCAGGATGTCCAATACCAACGGAAATACCATCCCCCCGCCCCGTTGGACCAAATGCGCCCTAAGCGCTCCCTGTCCCGCTTAATTGCGCAATGCGACTGCAAAAGATCAACAATTCCACGGGCTTGCAGAAACTGCAGCATAGAAGGTTCGGCGAAAAGGAATGTCGGGAGAAGGGGGAATGGTGCCCAGAGGCGGAATCCAAGTGAGGAAAGTATGCCAGTACTTTCAGGATGTTGCTACCCACGTAGCCTGCGAACAACCAACATAAATACCAACAATATATTTCCGTGGATTACTTTCATTCCTCGTGGAATGCCCGACTGATTTGGTCCGACAGCGGCTTCACAAAATAGGAAAGCGCCGTACGCTCGCCCGTCTGGACCATCGCTTCGGCCGGCATGCCGGGCACGAGCGTCAGGTCGTTGAGCTTCGTCAGTTCCGCATGCGGAACCGATAGACGCACCAGGTAATACGAAATGCCGTTTTTTTCGTCCGTCGCCAGATCGGCTGCGATCCGGCTGACATATCCGTTCAATTCCGGCGTGGTTCTCAGATTGAAGGCTGACATCCGCAGCACGGCCTTGTGACCAAGCTGGATTTGGTCGATGTCCTTCGGGGTGATCCGTACTTCCAGCGCAAGATCGTCGCCTTCCGGCACGATTAGCATGATCGGATCGGCGGGCGTAATCACTCCGCCGAGCGTATGAACTGCGAGTTGTTGAATGGTGCCTGACTGCGGCGCGACGATATCGATCCGTCGCAGTTCCTGTTCAGCCGCCACCTTGCGCTCACCATACTCCCCGATCTGCGCCTGAACCTCTCTGAGCTCCTGGCCGACTTCGGTCTTGAAATCCTGATCGATCTGCGGGATCTGCAGGCGCGTTTCGGCTATGCGGGCTGCTGTCTGTGCCTGATGTGCGATCTTCTCACCGCGTTCGCCACCGAAAGTGGCAACCTGGATCTTCAGGCTGTTCAACCGTTGGTCCGAGACAATGCCTTGGTCGCGCAGCCCACTCAGAACAGCAATTTCCTTAAGGAGAACCTCGATCCTTTTTTCACAGGCAATTTCCTGCGCCTCGAATCCTTCGATCTCGTGGTGATATTGAGTAATGTGTTCCGCCAGTTGCGCCTGCTTTCCGTCGCGGGATTGTCTGCGGAATTCGAACAGCAGCGTCTCGCTATGTATTGCCGAAGCTACGTCCGGAACATCTCTTCGGACGAGCAGCCAGTCCGGGAAGGCGATCTCCGCGAGATCGTCACGTTCAGCATCGAGTCTTGCCTGGTAGGCGGCGAGCTCATCGAGCCGCTTGGTGACTATGGCGAGATTGGCGCGCGTCTGGGTGGCATCGAGCCGCATGAGGATGTCGCCGGCTTTCACTTTATCGCCTTCGCGCACCAGGATTTCTCCCACCACCCCGCCGGTCGGGTGCTGCACCTTCTTGACATAGGAATCGACGACAAAGTGTCCGGACGCGACAACCGCACCGGAGAGATTCGTGAAGGCCGCCCAGGCTCCGGCTCCTCCCACAAAGATTACGCTCGCCAGAAGGCCCGCCACCAGGTGGCGGCGAATGGAGCTGGAAACGTCATTGTTCTGATGAATGCCGGACACCGGGATCCTCCATGTCAGCGCGCTCTCCCACATGATCCTGTGTAGATTCGATGGCCTTGACGCCAGCGCCTCGTGCCATCGCTGTCCCCTTCAGGACTTTGGAAAGTGCTTCATCACGCGCACCGAATGCTCGCTGCCGTCCACCTTCCATCACCAACACCAAATCCACGGCGCGGATGGCGCTCGGCCGATGGGCGACGACAACCGCAATGCCCTTGCGCTCGCGCACGGAGGCGATCGCCTTAACGACCGCAGCCTCGCCTTCCGCATCGAGATTGGCATTGGGTTCATCCAGCACAACAAGGAAAGGGTCTCGATAAAGAGCACGGGCAAGACCGATACGCTGGCGCTGCCCGGCGGAAAGTGCCGATCCGGCCTCACCGATCGGAGTTTCGTAGCCGTGCTCAAATCGGAGGATCAGTTCGTGCGTGCCCGCTGCTTTCGCCGCGGCGACAATAGCCTCAGGGTCAGGATTATCTTCAAAACGAGCAATGTTTTCGGCAATGGTGCCGTCGAACAGTTCAACACCTTGCGGCAGATAGCCGATATGACGGCCTAGTGCTTCCCGGTCCCATTGATCGAGGCTTGCGCTGTCGATGCGAACCTTTCCGGCGACCGGCGCCCATGCGCCGACGATGGCGCGCGAGAGTGTCGACTTGCCCGAGCCCGATGCACCGATGATCCCGAGTGCGCTTCCCGCCTGAATGGCAAACGCAAGGCCGGTCACGGTCGGCTTCCTTTCGCCGGGCGGAACGATTGTCACGCTTTCGAGGCGCAGTTCGCGTTCAGGTGCAGGCATTGGCATAACAGGAGCGGATTCAGGAACCTTTTCCAAGAGGTCCTCCAGCCGCGCCCAACCCTGGCGCGCCATGAGGAAAGGTTTCCAGCTTGAAATGGCCAGATCGACCGGAGCCAGCGCACGCCCCATCATGATCGAACTGGCAATCATAACCCCGGCCGTAGCCTCCTGTCTGATGACAAGGTACGCGCCGACGGCAAGAATGGCCGATTGCAGCAGCACGCGCAGCGATTTTGAAATGGCACCCAGCCCACCTGCCACGTCCCCAGCTTTCCGGTTGGCGGCCAGACACTTGGCATTGGCCTTTTGCCATCGGGCAGCGATCCGCTTTCCAAGGCCGAGAGCTTGCACGACCTCGGCATTGCAACGCGCTGCTTGCAGCAGACCATTGCGTGCCATGTTGTGGGCAACGGTATCGCTTATCGGCCGTTGCGAGAGAGTGTTGGCAAGGAGTGTCAGAGATGTGAGGCCGACCGCCCCGATAAGTGCCGTCATGCCGATCCAGAAATGAAGGAGGAAGCAAATGCCAAGATAAAACAGCATCCATGGCAGATCGAAGAACGCTGTCGGACCGTTTCCACCCAAGAAGCCGCGAACATTGTCGAGATCGCGAAGCGGCTGCAAGCCGTCGCCCGGCATGCGCGTTGAAAGCGGAAGGCGAACGATCGCATCGTGAACGCGTCCGGAAAACTCTCCATCGAAACGCTCGCCAATCCGCAGCAGCACGCGGGCGCGCAAAATGTCGAGCAAGCATTGGAACGCATAAAGCCCCGCAGCAAGCACGACGAGCCCCACCAGCGTCGATACGCTGCCACTTGCCAGAACGCGGTCATAGACCTGAAGCATGAACAGCGGCGAGATCAGCGCAAGCACGTTGACCGCGCCGCTGATCAACACAACGCCCCAAATAGCGGAACTCAGAGGGAAAGGTCTCAAAGCTGAATCCTTCAAGGAATGGCTTCTCACGTAAGTTCCGGAGGCTGGCGACTCAGCCCCATATTGCTCCCCGACCGGCGACCGACTGCATCCGCTCGCTGGTTCAGGATCAGTGCTCCCGCCGAATATGTTTGGTCCCGGCATTTAATGGAGCGGGTCAACAAACCGTCCGGCTGAAGGTTTGGAAGGGCAACGTCATCGTGGCCGGCCGCAAGGGCCCGGACAGGCTTCCGCCTCCACACTTTCAGGAGATTTAGGTGCACGACCAGCGCGACGCGCAGGGCTTCGTCAAGCTATCCACGCTGCAACTGCTCCCGGGCGCCCCTCGGCCGCCCCGGCCCATGGCAAGTAGCGGAAACGGGAAAGCGCCCGCCCAGGGGGGCGGGGCGCGGTTCCGTATCGGTTTTCTGGATCAAACGAAGGTGAAGTCCGACGCGGTCAGGCCTAGGTCGGCCACGGTGACCACACCGCCCAGGTGGGCGAACTCGTGCGCGCTGCCGTCGGCGGTGACATAGGCCAGAGTTGCGACTCTGTCGGTGTAGCTGCTTTGGTAGACAATGATGTCGCCGGCGTGCTCGCCGGAGATCGCACGCGCTGCCTCATTAGCAGAGTTGAAAGATTCGCCAGTGATTACCACGACATGTTCGCCGTTCGCACCCGAGGCCGCGCCACTGTAGAAGCTGCTCACCGGGTAGCCGGACTGTATACTGGCGTTGTTGACGAAGTTCGCGCCAAAACCGTCGTTGTAGAGGCCCACCGCATCGAAGGCGAACTTGTCCTCCGCCGGGTTGAAATCGGTGATAGTGGTAATGTCCGGCTTCGACCCGACACTCGGATCGACCCCAGGCACCGGATTGTGGAACTGGAACACGAACGTGTCATTGTCGGTGCCCCCGGTCAACGTATCCTGGCCGTCACCCACGTAGAGGACATCCTGGCCGGGACCGCCGCTGAGCCTGTCATTGTCCTCACCGGAGATGCGCGCGTTGAAGCGGCCGTTGTCGCCGGAGAGATCGTCCCAGCCATCTCCGCCGAAGATGCGGTCGTTACCCTCGCCGCCAAGGGCTCGGTCACTGCCCGGGCCAGCCGAGATCTCGTCGTTGCCGCCACGACCGTCAATCCAGTCACCGCCCTGGAAACCCTCCATCCAATCTTCACCCTTGGTGCCGAGGAGTGTTTCGGCATCCGGGCTACCCTTGATAATGTTTGCCATCGAAAAATACTCCTGATGATGCACCCTGCCTGACGCGTTCATATTGCTCATCGGGTAATTAGAGAAATCGATTGCTTGGATAGACACACATTTACGAAATGGATGCATTCACGTTCACTTCGCCCTTCCGCTGAGCAGTAGCGGGCTCGCAGGCGGCGGGGACGCGCCCAGACGATCGACCCGAACATTCACACTCAAGCGGACGAGGAAAACTTGGTAACCGGCCGCCCTGGTTGGGCCCAAATCTCTCTCTGTTTGCTCGACGCCGGCATACCCGGCCGTAAGCGCTGGACGTGGACAAGTTCCGGTGGCGGCGGGTACGGCGCGGCCTCAGCGATGAATGGGGGCCGGAGACGGTTCCTTCCCCGACACGCATGCTGCTACCGCGCAACAAGGGGAGGGCAATTTGCCGCCAATGGCCTCGTGATAGCGCCTTTCGCCGACAGGCTGTCGAAGTTGACGAAGCCGAGCTGAAACGACAACTGACGGGTCCTCACAGCTGCGTTACGCATTCGCTCACCGTCAAGCCGGCCTCGGAAGAACAGGCATAGGGCTGTGTTGCCGAGTATCTCGCCAGCACTGCCCATTGCGAGCAATGGAACATTAGGGAGCGCGTTCGCGCGAGCCGCGAGTTCAAGGATCTCGGAACGACAGCTTCCGCACGTCGGCCGCACGGGCTCTACGCGACGCGGCCTACGCCAAGCTAATAGAATTACTTTCATGCTCGTGGAATGCCCGACTGATTTGGTCCGACAGCGGCTTCACAAAATAGGAAAGCGCCGTACGCTCGCCCGTCTGGACCATCGCTTCGGCCGGCATGCCGGGCACGAGCGTCAGGTCGTTGAGCTTCGTCAGTTCCGCATGCGGAACCGATAGACGCACCAGGTAATACGAAATGCCGTTTTTTTCGTCCGTCGCCAGATCGGCTGCGATCCGGCTGACATATCCGTTCAATTCCGGCGTGGTTCTCAGATTGAAGGCTGACATCCGCAGCACGGCCTTGTGACCAAGCTGGATTTGGTCGATGTCCTTCGGGGTGATCCGTACTTCCAGCGCAAGATCGTCGCCTTCCGGCACGATTAGCATGATCGGATCGGCGGGCGTAATCACTCCGCCGAGCGTATGAACTGCGAGTTGTTGAATGCTGCCTGACTGCGGCGACGATATCGATCCGTCGCAGTTCCTGTTCAGCCGCCACCTTGCGCTCACCATACTCCCCGACCTGCGCCTCGCTGGACGAGGACAAGTTCCGCTGGCCGCGGGTGGAGAACGGCGTGATCCGGCTTGCCGCGCCCAACTGATGGCGCTCGTCGAAGGCATGGACTGGCGCGCTTAAGCCGAACGGAGACGGCGTCCGACGTTGGCCGGATAGGCCGTGGCGAAGTGACTCAGGCGCAAAAGGCGGGCCTCTGGCCGTGCAAAATAAGCTTTTGTCGGCGTCATGAAGAGAAGCGCTTTGGCCCGTCTCCACGAAATCGTTCCGCTCAAGGCGATATTCGTCCCCATGGCGGCGGAGAAGGCCGAACTGCAACAACTCCGGAGCGAACACTCAAGGCCGAGATCGTCCGGATGGCGACACTCAACGAGCGTGCCCAGGAGAGGCTCGCCGACCTTCAGGGATCGTCAAGCAGCTGGAGCGCGGCGCTTCGGTCGCAGCTCCGAGAAGCTCGAACGTGCCCAGCAGGCCTTCGCCTTCGAATCCAGACCGGGCTCGGCGCGATTGAGTCCGAACTCGAGGCCGCAAGGCCGCAAGACCGACAGGCGAGCCGCGACGTGCTGCGCGACCGCGCAAGGCGTTCCCGGTGCATCTGGAGCGGGTCGAGATCGTCATCCGGCTCGACCCATGGGGCAAGAAGCGCTCCCGCAGCCAATCGTCCAGTCCGTCAAACGCCGTCGGCCGCACGGGCTTGCGAAACGGAACAGTCCCGCCCTCGCTTAGATGCCGATGCACGGTGTTGCGCGCGCACCCGAATTCCTTCGCCCGTCGGTTCCCCGCCAACCTCATGCCGCCGCAGCATCGCTGCCACCTCTTCAGGCTGAAGGATCTGCTCTCCCTGCATCGTTCTCGACAATGCAGGAATCGCCCAATCCCAATCCCAATCGCGATCCATGCCTCCTCTCATAACCGAGGGGTCAGTTTCTCAATTCGGCCGACAACTGAGACGTCCGGTGCTCTTAGGCAGGGCAATCATACGAGATGCCTCCTGCAACATCATTTCCCGCATCCATAGGCTTGCCGGATCATTATTGTGAAGCGCAGGCCATTGGACGGCCTCCGTGAATGCGGCAGGAAGTGGCGGCGGAAGTTCGACAATCCGCAAGGGTGTTAATTTCGCGAAATGCTGCGCCAGCCGCAACGGCATGGTCCCGATGCGGCTGGTGCCTGATAGAAGGGGCGGGATCATGCTAAAGCCGTGTACGACGACCTCGATACGTCTCTCGAAACCGTTCTCGAGCAAATACCATTCCTCGATGGAGGGCTGCCGGGTGTCCCCGAATTTAAGCACAACCTGCCCCATCGACAAGTATCGGTCGAATGTAAGTGGCTCTGACAGCTGCTTGTTCGTGCCGCAGCCTACGCATACGAGCATATCTTCGAACAGGGCTGCGCGAGGATGTTTCGACATGAACACTTCCGGCATAATCAGAAAATCAACGTCGCCGCGCCGGAGAAGCTCCTCGGGGTCGTCGGAAATAGGCAGACATTCGAAGCGGACGGCGGGAGCTTCCCGCGCAGCACGCTTTACGATTTTCTTAAAAAATACGAGTGTGAGGTAATCGGAAAGGATGATGCGGAAGCGACGATCCGATCCGACCGGGTTAAAGGGGTCCCAGGAAATAATCGACAGCTGGATGTGCAGCAATGCCTCCCGGACTGCTGTGGCGAGCCCCTCCGCGCGCGGTGTCAAAATGAGTTCGCGGCCGTTCATCGTAAATAGCTCATCGCTGAAATAGGCGCGTAACCGACCGACGGCGGCGCTCATGGCCGGCTGACTCAGGTTAATACTGCGGGCTGCGGCGGTGACTTTACGCTCCCTGATCAAAGCGTCCAGCACAACGAGGAGATTTAGATCGAGTCCCTTAAAACGCATGCATTGACCTATCCGGCGCGTGGATGGGTATCGCCCAAACAATCAATTTCACGAATGGTGAGAGCGTCAACGCATCAGCCGACGACGAAACAGAGCAACCGATAGGAAGAACGGCAAAACCGTGTATATGCAAAGCGCGCCGATATGCAGGCCCATGCTGCCGGCGGGACGGCCAAGCATCGCCGGACGAATGAGGTCAATTGCATGTGCGAGCGGCAACAAGGAGGCGACGTCCTGAAAAGCGCCGGGCAATTGGTTGACCGGAAACATCGCGCCGCAAAGGAACAGCATGGGTGTTATAACAAGCGTATTATAAAATATGAAATATTCATAACTGGGCGCAAGCGCCGTGACGACCATCGCTAGACTCGCGAAGGCGAGGCCACTGAGAGCGATGACTGGCAGCAAGCAGAGGATGGATGGCCACGATGCGTAGCCTAGCGTGGTCGCAACAATAGTGATTGCTGTGCCCGCCATCAGGGCCTTGGTGGCTGCCCACGCCAATTCGCCGAGTAAGATATCGCCGAGCGTCAGCTGAGTGCATAGCATTCCTTCCCAGGTGCGCTGGTCGCCCATGCGGCCGAAACTCCCGTAAACCGTTTCAGCGGTCGCCGATGCCATCGCGCTTGTGGCAACCATGCCAGCCGCGAGAAACGCAATGTACGAAGTGCCCTCAACAGGACCTATCATTGTTCCGATTCCAAAGCCGAGACCGAACAGATAGATCATCGGATCGGCAAGGTTGCCGAGCACCGATGCAAGCCCGATTTTCTTCCATCCAAGATAGTTGCGGCGCCAAACCGCGACCCAATTCCACGCATTGGCGGGCATGCCCGCCGCATAACGTTCGCCCATTGTTCAGTCCTCCATCTCGCGCCCGGTTAGCCGCAAAAACACATCCTCGAGATTGGGAGGACGCTGCAGAAGGCGTAGACCCGCGCGCCCGCGTAGCTGCGCCAGCACCTGCTCCGGATCGGGTGCATAGCAAAAAAGCGTCTCACCGCTCACCTCAATGCGCTGTGCGTACGGCCGGATCAGCGCACCCAGTTCATGCGGATTGCCGCCGTAGACCTCGACCACGTCACAGCCGATCTGCTCGTCAATGAGTGCGGACGGGCGGCCTTCGGCGATCTTGCGCCCCTCCTCCATAACGCACAGCCGATCGCACAGCCGCTCGGCCTCTTCCATGAAATGGGTAGTCAAAAGAATAGTCTTGCCCCGCGCCAGCAGCGATCGCAGCCGTTCCCAGATCAGGTGGCGGGCCTGCGGATCGAGGCCGGTGGTCGGCTCGTCCATCACCAGCAAGTGCGGGTCATTGATGAGCGCACGCGCGAGCGTCAGGCGCCGCTTCATGCCGCCGGACAGTTCGGCGACGCGCGCATCCGCTTTGTTCTCGAGGCGGGCGAACTCAAGCAGCGATGGTATGACCGCATCGATCTGGCGTCTGCTCATTCGGAAGTAGCGCCCGAACACCAACAGGTTCTCGCGTACAGTGAACGCGGTATCAAGATTGTCGAACTGCGGGACCACGCCGATGCGCATACGTGCCAAACGCGCGCGCGCCGGCACTGGAACGCCGAGCACAGTAATCTTCCCCGCATCGGGCGATGTCATGCCGAGGACCATACGCGCAATCGTGCTTTTGCCCGCGCCGTTCGGTCCCAAGAGCCCGAAGCATTCCCCCGCCGCAACGCGGAACGACAGTCTGTCGACAACGAGCTTGTCATAAGTTTTGCTTACGTCAGTAAGATCGATCGCTACCATGGACATGGGTTCATTTTACCGAGAGGGACGCCAAGACTGGCGGTTGCTTGGTTGCCTGCCGGACCTGAAACTGTGACTCGTGTTCGCCATCCCAGCCGTCGATAACGAACTGATCGACATCACAAGGATTTAGCCCCTGTTCCGGTAAAGCGGCGACAATTGCGTATAGATTATCGATGGCTTGGTAACGCGGATCGTTGTGCCGCTTTTCCTGGTCAACGCAGAAGACGAGCCGTCCATCCTCGACCAGGGCGATCGCCCCATCATGGGTCAGCTTGATACCAAAGATGCGCATAGTGTCTCCAGGTTAACGGCGATAGATTCGATTCATCAGGAAGCGGAAAGCGGGTTTCGGAAACGGACGAGCAAGCAGTCTTCGTTGACCGACTCGCCCCGACACTCAAGACGCTCTACCTCGATCAACGTTTCGTTCAGCATGGCGATGACCGGCTCAGCACCAGCGGCGTGGCCCCAGCGACGGCAATTAGCATCCCTTGCCGATCCGAAGATCAGATGCCCGCCAGGCGCAAGCACCCGCACCAGGTTTTTGACGGCCGCGCGCATCTCGGCTATGTCTTCGAGATAGTAGAGGACCTCCGCCACAACGATCAGGTCAAACAACTCGTCGGTCGAAAACTGTTGAACATCGGAGACTATCCAGTTGATGCGCGACGGCTCGTTTATCCGTTGACGTGCTCGAGCAATCGCTTGCGCCACGACATCGATGACGGTGAGCCCTTGGCAGTAGGGGGCTAGTTTTTCCGTGAATGCGCCGGCAGCGCACCCGACTTCGAGGGCATTTGAAATGGAGCCTTGGGCAAGCGCCAGCTGGAGCATTTGCGTGTGGCGCTTCCGCTCGAACGGATTGCCGTCGAGAAGCCACGGATCGTCTGCGGCCAATTCCCGATCAAGCAACTGATGATTCACGTTCTGGGTCAAACTCGTGCACCTCTCGTCCACTAGGTAATTAGCGATCACTCGTCGCCGCAAATGTTGCCCGACAGCACTAATTCCGAAGAATCCCGCGCAAGATTGAGCCTGCGAAGCGGAGCCGCATGCGGCGAGAATTCTGCCCTGCTGGAACCAGTGATCGGAGTTTGGGTGGGGGCCTGTTTTCCCCCAGTGTTCGATGTAGCGACAGCAGAGCCTCGCGACAGCCAATCGCTATTGCTCAATGTACACAGCGCGTAGGCTTTCAACGGAAGCAAGAGAAAGATGTTGATGAACGTGTGCAGCGAAAAGCCCAGAAATCGAAACTGTCGGGCACGAAATGCTACCACGCTGCATCGGAGCAGGGTCATGGACACAATCATCAGTCCTGTCCACCAAGGCACAGAGCCTGTCAGTGCGAAATGTGCGAGGCCCGTTAATACCGATATGGCGAGGAGTAGCGCGCCGAGATTCTGTCCGACCACGTCCAACGTGAGATAGCTATTCAGGCTGGGCAGCAAGCGCAGCCCAAGCAGCGTGTCCCGGAATGTGCTTCGTGCCCAACGGAGTTGTTGGCGCAGATACGGTCCTAGTCTGTTCGGGACGACTGTGGCCGCGATGGCGCTCGGAACGTACTCGGTTCGAAAGCCTGCTTTCAGCATCAGGATAGTAAGATGGCGATCCTCACCGAAGTCGCTTGGCTTGCCCCGAAAAAACTGCGACTCGTACTGGTCCAGTAACAAAAGGAGCGCAGACCGGCGGTACATGGCACATGGGCCGCAACAGCACATAACGGCACCGAAGCGAGCCTGCGCCGCGCGCTCCTCGTTGCAAGCCAGCCAGTACTCCATGTCTATCAGCCTGGTCAGCCAGCTCTCGGTCCGGTTACTGGCCGTCAACTGACCCATGACTGCGCCGACCGCTGAATCTCGCATCTTCGGTACAAGCTTGGCAATGACGTCGGATGCGAGTAACGTGTCTGAATCAACGTTAAGCACCAGATCCCCTGATGAGCGGCGTATCGCGGCGATCTGCGCCTTGCGCTTTCCAACATTCTCGGGAAGCAAAATGATGTCGAACCTAGGGTCGCGCGCGTAGGCTTCGTGGACAGTTCCTAAGGCTTCGCGGTTTCCAGAACCGTCATCAACCACATAGACCCGAAGTCTTCCGGCGTATTCTTGGTCGGCAATGGAAGCCAGGCACTCTGAAAGCGTGCGCGGATCCTCGTTGAAGCAGGGGACGATGACATCCACGCTGGGCAGTTGATCGGAGCCGACGAGAACCTCCAACGCCGATGAGTCGTTTGTCGGCAGAGCATAAAGCCCCTGCATGCTCTTATAAGCAGTCGAGAGCAGCGCATAAAGCGATATGGCCACAGTGCTGGTTGTACCAAGAAGAGTCATGGGATCTCGTTTGTTCAGTGATGTTGAGGAAGTGAGCGGATTACAAATCCGCGCTCACGCAATGCTGGAATCAGCCGGGACAGCGCCGTGACCGTCTGGTCGCGCAGACCGGCGTGAGCGCCCCGGCCCAACTCGCCGGGAGGGCATCCGTCGTGCAAGAGTACGATTGCGCCCGGCCGGACAGAGGCGAGCACTTTATCGATAATCGCGTCGACCCCAGGGCGAGACCAATCTCGAGGGTCGACGGACCAATGGAGGGCCGCCAGCCCGGCGATCTGTGACGCTGTGAAGACTTCTTCACTCCAGGCGCCGTAGGGCGCGCGAACATAGCGCACCGAGGCCTGCGGGCACGCTCTCATGATGGCGTCGTTCGCTTCAAAGACCTCACGTTGCACTTCGCCGAAACCGCATTGGTACAGATCCGGATGAGACATCGTGTGGTTGCCTACCTCGTGCCCTTCTGCGATCATCCGTTGGATTAGATCTGGGTGCTCTAAGGCGTAGGCGCCGATGACGAAGAAAGTCGCCGGCACCCGCTGCTCTGCCAGCACATCGAGAATCTCCGGTGTGAAAAGTCGATTGGGACCGTCGTCAAACGTCAGATAAACGCTGCGACGGCCGGTGCCGTCAGAGCACTCACGGCGCACTTCGTACAAGCAATCGGGACGGCTCATAGCTCTGGTCCGTTCCGATCTATCATCGTGCCCGTGGGCCATTCGCTGATCGGCCGTCCAACCGGCAGAACAATGGTGAGTGCGTCATCGATGCGTGTGGGCGGCAGGTCGAGGCGGGCCTCTGGTCGGGTCGAGCGCACGCGAATTCCCGACAAAACGGCCAAAGGCCTGTATCGCCGCCCGAACCTCTCAACATGATTCCGCAGCGCGTCCCGGACCGTTCCGAAAGCGAATGGAACGCCAAGCTCCTGCAGTATTGGAAGCATGACATGGATTGAATGGGCGATTCCGAGACCCTCAAGGTCCGGGCGTACCCCGTACAGGCCCAGCTCAGCCACCAACAGGTCGACCGCGTCAACCTTGATGAAACGGCGCAGTATGCCCATGTGAGCCGCTACACCACTTGAATCATAGGCGATCACGCGGAGTTCAGGCCTGGCTCCGGCCCAGCTTCGACTACCTTCGAACGGTTCTGCGTTGGACGCCCCAGTCGGCCCGTACGTATCACGAAAGAACTCGGCGAGCTCAACGTGATCGGAGAGCTGCAATTCGTTTTCCCAGCACAACTTCCACTGCACCTGATGGCGCATTCAGGACCTCTCTTCATATTAGTTTTTTGCGGCCGCATTACCCGACCAAAGCGGCGCTGTTGGCTGCATTCAGCCGTTGTCGTTGGCGAAGGTGAGCCAGACGCTCTCTCGAAGTTCCGGCCCGTGTCGTCGATTTGAGCTTGACGTCGCTCATTAACGTTCCTCTAATGCATGGCTCGTAAATTCGTAAAATTGATTGTTTGAATGATACGCATCCACGCGTTGGATAGAACATGACATGCGTTTCAAGGGACTCGATCTAAATCTCCTCGTTGTGCTGGACGCTCTGATGAGGGAGCGTAAAGTCACTGCCGCGGCTCGCAGTATCAACCTGAGCCAGCCGGCCATGAGCGCCGCCGTTGCTCGGTTACGCGCCTATTTCAACGATGAGCTATTTACGATGAACGGCCGCGAGCTCATTTTGACACCGCGCGCCGACGGGCTCGCCACAGCAGTCCGGGAGGCATTGCTGCACATCCAGCTATCGATTATTTCCTCCGACGCTTTCAACCCAGCCCAATCGGATCGTCTCTTCCGAATGATGCTTTCCGATTACATCACGCTCGTATTTTTTAAGAAGATCGTAGAGCGTGCTGCGCGGGAAGCTCCCGCCGTTCGCTTTGAATGTCTGCCTATTTGCGACGACCCCGAGGAGCTTCTCCGGCGCGGCGACCTTGATTTTCTGATTATGCCGGAAGTGTTCATGTCGAAACATCCTCGCGCAGTCCTGTTCGAAGATATGCTCGTATGCGTAGGCTGCGGCACGAACAAGCAGCTGTCAGAGCCACTTACATTCGAGCGATACTTGTCCATGGGGCATGTCGTGCTCAAATTCAGGCACACCCGGCAGCCCACCATGGAGGAATGGTATTTGCTCGAGCACGGTTTCGAGAGACGTGTCGAGGTCGTCGTACAGGGCTTTAGCCTGATCGCGCCCGTCCTGTCAGGCAGCAACCGCATCGGGACCATGCCCTTACGGCTGGCGCAGCATTTCGCAAAAACAACACCCCTGCGGATTGTCCAACTTCCGCCGCCACTTCCTCCTCCCGCATTCACGGAGGCCGTCCAGTGGCCTGAGCTTCACAATACTGATCCGGCAAGCATGTGGATGCGGGAAATGATGTTGCAGGAGGCATCTAGCCTGGCGCCTTTGCCTGAAATCAATGAGCGTCTCGGGCACGCCGATCCGACCTTGCGGTTGTTGGTACCGACTGCCACCTCGATTTCGCGTGCGAAGTCCCGGAAGATGTTAAGCCCCACTTAAACACCGGGCCTTGCCCAGCAGAGCGGCGCAGTTGATTGTCAAGTACGAGGGCCAGGAACGAGCAGAACACACGCCCGGGGTTGCTACTGAATTGACTGCCGCCTCCGATTTTGCTTGCGGAGTCCCAGAAGATGCTCAGCCCCACTTAAATGCCAACGTCGCAGGCCTTGCCGCGGCTTTTCACGCGCGGCCAGGCGAGGAGATGGCGGTCGACGTGGTCGATCCAATCTGTGCCAGCCTCGCTCGGCTACTGGCGTCGACGACAGTCCCCTGCACCGAGAAAGTCGGGCACTTGGCAATGAAGCCGGTCGAGCTTGACGCTGCGGACCCAGGCAATTGACCCCGCGCTTCTGCCTGAACGCGTGGCCGATCCGTTCATCTAATCGGCGCTACATTCTGCCCGGCTGAGGTCCGTGGGTGCGGCCACCCCGCGGGATGGGATCATCATTCAACTTTCTCTCGTTTATGAAAGGAAACTCCCCGCTCACGATAGAGTCCATGAGTTTCATATATTTTCCGGCAGATGGATGTCGAACGGGAGAAATGTCTGTCCGGGTGTTTCAGCGGTGCCGGTCTCGATAGCCCGCGTCATCAGCGTTATCAGCTCCCGGCAAAGTCGGTGCATTGGCGTGGCGACCGCCATCGTGACGATATTATCTGCGAGCGCCGCCCGAGACTCCGGTGTGATTTCATTCACGATCGCGACGAGATCGCGACTTTTGCCCTCTTCTCGGAGCGCGGAGATGGCGCCCTCCATGCCGCCGCCGGCGACATAGAAGCCGACGAGCTCGGGCTCTCGCTGCATGAGATCAAGCGTTGCCTCGTAGGTGATCTGCCGTTTCTCGAGGTTCATGACAGGATCCAGCACCTCGAACGTGGGCGCGTTCTCACGGCAATAGGAGCGAAAGCCGACGTCACGGAGCTCGTGCCCCTGGAAACGATGGCTGCCGACAAAAACCGCCACTTTGCCGGGCCGTTTTGCGACCTTCGACACCATCCAAGCGGCCGTGCGCCCCACCTTGCGGTTGTTAAGGCCGATATACCCCTGTCGCACGCCGGCGGCGAAGTCGGAAAGCAGCGAGAAAACCGGAATGCCTTTGGCCTTGAGGTCCTCAACCGCTGCTGTAATTTTCGGGTGGTCCGGTGCCACCATCGCGATCGCATGGCAGCGTGCGCCCAAATCCTTGAGCCGCGCGATCAGGTCGCTCGGCATATGTGACGGGGCGAATTCGACGAGCGGAATGCCGTGGAAGGACTGGGCCAAATTGACCGATGCTTCGACCTCGCGCGCAAAATCTTGGTAGAAATGCTGGGCCGGTTTTCTCAAGATGAAGCCCAGACGGTAGTGCGGTAGGTCTCGCCGCAAGCGCTGCTTGATTAGCCCGGCAGCATGATAGCCGATCGCGTGGGCGGCGTCGTGGACCCGCCGCGCGGTCTCCTCGCGCACCGGATGGCGGGCGTTCAGAACCCGATCGATCGTTGCTACGCTGACTCGGGCTTCGCGGGCGAGATCGGCAATTGTGGGGCGCTTGGTCATAGGTCCTATTCTGATCGGTTTTTGACGCGGGCCGGATCTCTGTCGCCTAACGCGTTTCGGTTTCGGGTGGCAAAGTGAAAACGTCCCATACGAATGGCCAACAGCGTGTTGGACGAACATCATTCCAGACGTAAACCGCCCGGGTATACTGAAAGGCTCATTCGCTTAAAGGGCGGTGACGGTTTGCACTCACACATTTAGCGCTTCGGCTACATGGTCCGTGAGCTGCGGGTCGGTCGTTCAGTTCATGTGACCAGCTAGGCGACTTAACAGGTCGTGGGCCGCCCACCTTACTTGGAGGAGGGTAGCCGGTTTGATGCCTCGGCAAGCTGATGACCGCAGAAGGCGGCTTTCATCTGTGCTCGGTCCAATTCTCCTTCCCAGCGGGCGACGACGAGGGATGCCACTGCGTTGCCGACGCAATTCGTCAGCGCCCGGCATTCGGACATGAAGCGGTCGATGCCGAGTATCAGTGCCATCCCAGCAACGGGAACACTCGGAACTACGGCGAGCGTAGCCGCCAGGGTGATGAAGCCCGCGCCTGTGACACCTGCAGCGCCCTTGGAGGAAAGCATTGCTACGAGCAGCAGCAGCACCTGATCGCCGATGGACAGATCCGTGTTCGTCGCCTGCGCGATGAAGAGGGCCGCCAGCGTCATGTAGATATTCGTGCCGTCCAGATTGAATGAGTATCCGGCCGGGATGACGAGACCCACAACCGAACGCCTGGCGCCCGCCTTCTCCATTTTCTGCATCAGCGAAGGGAGCGCCGCCTCCGAGGAGGACGTTGCGAGGACAAGCAGCAGCTCTTCCTTGATGTAGCGAATGAGAGAACAGATCGAGAAGCCGTTGTAGCGACAGACCGCGCCGAGAACCCCGAACACGAAGAGGAAGGCGGTGAAATAGAACGTCGCGACCAGCATCGCGAGGTTGACCACCGAGCCGATGCCATATCTGCCGATGGTGAAGGCCATTGCGCCAAAAGCGCCGATCGGCGCGGCCTTCATCAGAATTCCAACGAGCTTGAAGACAGGCGCGATGAGCGCCTGAAGGAAGCAAACGACAGGCTTGCCCGGCTCTCCGGCCATCGCAAGCGCCATGCCGAACAGAACCGAGAAGAACAGCACCTGCAGGATGTCGCCTTCCGCGAAGGCACCGACGATCGTTGGCGGGATGATGTTCATCAGAAAGCCGGTGACCGACTGCTCGCTAGCTTTTGCGGCATAGGTATTCACGGCCTGGACATCGAGCGAGGCCGGATCAATGTTGAGGCCGGCGCCAGGCTGGACGACATTGGCGACGATGAGGCCGACGATCAGCGCGAGCGTCGAGAAGGTGAGGAAATAGACCATTGCTTTACCGGCGACCCGGCCGACCTTATGAAGATCGTTCATGCCGGCAATGCCGGTGGCAATTGTCAGGAAGATGACAGGCGCGATGATCATCTTGACCAGCTTGATGAAGGCATCACCCAGCGGCTTCAGGCTCTCGCCGGTCTCCGGATAAAAATAGCCAATTGCGACGCCGAGCGCGATGGCGGCAAGCACCTGGGCGTAGAGCTTGGTGTAGAAGGGTTTGCGGGGCGCGGGACTCGCGCCGCGGACTTGCGCAGCTGACACTGTTTCTCTCTCCCTGACCGGATCGAGGTGGCGTGACTTCTCCCGGGCTTCTCCCTATCGCGGCGCTCCGGTCGAACGCTGCACCAACGCCGCCGCAATACCCATGCCAGATGAATCCGCATGACCTGAACTGACGTGGGCTCGCCAATGATGGAGGAATGCGGTGTCAGACCAGCGGGATGGCCGCGGTCCGGCACGCCCTTGATGGTCTCTGGCAGAGTGCTGCCGGTCGATCCCTCTGGCTAGCGGTTTTGCTGCACAGAGCGTGGTGGGTTCCTCGTTTTAGCCGGCTTTGGACCGGGCCGCATCGCTGGCGCCAGCGCGTACCAAATAGGTGGCCTGTTCATAAGCCCGTCCAGATGACAGACTAACTTACCCCTGTTCGGAAGCGCTGTGAGAGGCGAGTTCCTCTCGCCGGAACGCCTGCGCCACATGACGAAATCCGTTGGCCTAGAGGAGGCCGAGAGCTTCGCTCTCCCTGACTAGCCGTGGCACCCATGATGGAATGAATGCGCTGGCACAAGGCGGGAACGACGAGGGTCCAGCACGACCCGTTGATGTTCACTGACAGAGTGCTGCCAGTCGATCCCTCTGGCTCGCGGTTCATCGGTGGCATCAGAGCCGAGAATGCTGTGCTCTTTGCAGCGCTCCCGCTGCATGAAAGCCACGTCGAGACGTAGAGATTGACGCCGTTGGCGCTGACCACGACGATGCGATCTGGAAATTGCGAGCACCGCCTACCAAGCCGTACTCGACGCCAGCTTCGCGCCTTCACACGCGACACCGCCGCCGCATGATCAACTCGAGCAAAATGGCGGTTGCCGCAAACGACCAGTGCCGTTGGCGGTTATTATCACTTCCGCCCCTCCTTCGCGGGCGCTGGTGAATGGCACGGCCCGGCTTTTACACTCGGCGCGGTCAGCCGCTCGGGCACCGCATCGCCGGCGCAAGTATTTCCGTCGTTCAACGGCAAAAACAGAATTGATGAATTCTATCATATGCCGCGAGGTTTCCTTTCACGAATGAAAGAAAGCTCGATTGACTATCCCGCCTCGCTCCAGTCTGTTGAAAACAACGTGTGGTTGCCTTGGTGCAAGCCGAGACCATGGCCAAGCTTCGTGGAGGGGAGAGCCAAGCGATGCATCAGGGTTCGATCCGCTTTGCACTCGACCAAACGGCGGCGGCACGAGTTCACGTCGGAGTATTTTCGCGCTTGCTCGCGACGTCGCGGGCGCACATGCCGCCGGCCTACGTTTGATGGCGCGAGATCGAGGATCACATGCACCACAACATTCGCAAATCAGAACAAAATGCCAGCGAGTGCGGCATATCGCTGCCGGATGCGATAAGGGGTTGTCCAACGTCCGAGACGAATCCTGCGAATGGGGCATTGCACGAGCGCGCCCTCACCGGAATCTTCGAAATATCGAAAATACTCACCGGTCCCGCCCGGCTCGAACTCACGTTGGCCAAGGTCGTTGATCTCCTGCACTTAGTGCAGATGCGGCACGGCATCATCACTCTCTGCGATGCCGAGGCCGGACTGGACATCACCGTGGCCAGCGACTGCGACACGAACAGCAATGAGCCCTCCCGGTCGCGCGTGCCGCGCAACGCCATCGATCAGATTGTGACGACGGACACGCCACTCATCGCCGAGGACATAGCGATGCATCCGGCCTTCACTGCCGCTGACATCGAGGTGCTTGGGGCCTCCGACACCGTGTCCTTCATCGGCGTTCCCATTCGTGTTGATGGAAACGCCGTAGGCGCGCTGACTGTGGACAGGGCTTTGGAAAGCAGGTCAAGCTATCGGCTCGATTACGATGTCCGACTGCTCACCATGATTGCCAACATGGTGGGACAGACAGTCAAGTTGCACCGCTTCTCCGCCGGGGACCGCGAGCGACCGCCGGAGTTGGAAGATCGGCTGCAAACGAAATTTTCAGATGTTAAGCACCCTGCACCCCGGCGCAAAAAGGTTCATGTCGAGGGGATGATTGGTGACAGTCCGGCGATAAGCGCGCTGCTGGAGAAGATCGCGATCGTAGCCAAGGCAAAAACCACCGTTCTGTTGCGAGGCGAGTCCGGTACCGGAAAGGAGCTGGCTGCCAAGGCAATTCACGAGTTGTCGCCGCGCGCCAAGCGGCCCTTCGTTAAACTCAATTGTGCAGCGCTCCCAGAGACAGTCCTGGAATCCGAATTGTTCGGTCATGAGAAGGGTGCCTTCACAAGCGCATTCAATTCCCGCAAGGGGCGCTTTGAGCTCGCTGACAAGGGGACGTTGTTTCTGGATGAGATTGGCGAGATCTCGGCCTCGTTCCAGGCAAAGCTACTGCGCGTGCTGCAGGAGCAGGAGTTTGAGCGCGTCGGCAGCAATCAGACCATCAAGGTCGATGTTCGCGTGATTGCCGCCACGAACAGGAACCTGGAAGAGGCGGTTGCAAGGAATGAGTTCCGCGCCGACCTATACTACCGCATCAACGTGGTTCCCTTGCTGGTACCAGCATTGCGCCAGAGGCGCAGCGATATTCCGCTGCTCGCAGCTGAGTTTCTCAAGAAGTTCAACGACGAGAACGGCTGTACGCTTACCTTCGATCCGTGTGCGATTGAAGTGCTGATGAAATGTGAGTTTCCCGGCAACATTCGCGAGCTTGAAAATTGCGTGCATCGGACAGCGATCCTGGCCGAGGGACTATCAATCGGGAGAAACGACTTTGCCTGCTCCCAAGGCCAATGCTTTGCCGAGGCGCTGTGGAAGTGCAGATCGGGCATGGCCGCGCTGCAACCAGCGCCGATCCTGCCGGAGTCAGTGAATCCGACCACGCCGCCGGATGCGGCAGCCTCTTCGGCCGCGACCACAGTCCCGCGTGCCGGCGCAACACACCCAATTGGTGCGAGGACCCCCGACATAGAGCGCGTCATTGCTGCCATGGAAAGATGTGGCTGGGTGCAGGCAAAGGCAGCGCGCCTCCTTGGACTGACCCCGCGCCAGATTGGCTACGTGCTGAGGAAATACGGCGTCGAGATCAAGCGTATCTGAAACCGAGCAGATGAGCTGAGCTGCTTAGCGCCTTGCGGCAGCGATGCAGGTCCGCGTCCGCTTCCACTCGATTCATCGAGGACAGCCTGGCCGAATTCCCGTGTCTGCGTTGCGACCATCGTGTGAGAGGCAACGCTTCCATCGTCAATCCTGTCCGCCATGTTGCTCTCGTTGCGAGCTCATACGGATGCCCCTGGTGAATGAAACGGAGTTAAAATATGTCCGATGCAAAACTGCAAACTGTGCTTTCGGCTCTTCCGCCAGTGACGCGACAGTTAGATGCTCTGCCGTCCAACGGACCGGCGCCGGACGGAAATTTTGTCAAGCTGAATACGAATGAAAACCCGTTTCCGTTGCCGCCAATCATAATGCAAAGTGCAGTGGCGGCTCTCAAGTGCCAGTATCTATATCCGGATGACGATAACATCAGCTTGAGGGAAGCGGCGTCCAGCACCTATGGCGTTTCCAGGGATCAGGTCATCGCAGGCAACGGGTCGTCTGAACTGCTCGGACTCATCTACAGAGCTTTCCTCGCGCCTGGCGATAAGGTTGCGATGATGTCGCCAGGGTTTTCGTTCAACCGCAAACTTGCCATGATTCAGGGCGCCGAGTTTCTCGAAGTCGGATGTCAAGCTCATTCCCTGCCAATGGAGCAATTGCTTTCCGGTCCGGCAAAAGACGCCAAGTTCATTATGTTGGCCAATCCAAACAATCCGACCGGAACATTCCTCCCGATAAGCGATATCGAACGCCTCGTAGCACAATCGGACCGCTTGGTTGTCCTTGATGAAGCCTACGTCGACTTTGCACCCGATCATGGCCTGCGCCTCATCAACCAGTATCCGAACGTTCTGATCTTGAGGTCATTCTCGAAAAGCTATGCCGCCGCCGGCATTCGCGTCGGTTTCGGTTTCGGTCACCCTGAAATTATTGGCAGGCTGCGAAACATCCAGAACGTCTTCAACATGAACGTCATCGGGCATGCCGTTGGTATCAGCGTGCTTGCGCATCGCGGCGCCTACGCAGAGAACCACAAGCACATCAAGGATGAACGAGAGCGAGTGACAGTCGCGCTGTCGCAACTCGGATTTTCCGTAACGCCCTCCCGCGCAAATTTCTTGCTGGCCCGTGTGCCCGCGGGACAGGACGGCTCATGGTGGCAAGCAGCATTGGAAAGGCAAAAGATACTTGTCGCGTTTTTTCCGGACAAAGGCTTGGAACACTGCATCCGCGTCAGCATCGGCACAAAAGAGCAGATGGATGCATTTCTTGCTGCCGCTGGCGACATTGCTGGAAGCTTAATGGTGCCAAGCTCCAAGGGCAGGGAAGCGTCAGGCTCTGCTTCTTCGTTACGCTGACGCAAATCGGCGATCACACACATCTCTTCCGACTTGCTTGGTCATCCCAGCAAGAGAACAGCCTGCCTTTTAAAATCGGGGACTTATCGAGTGACAAACGTCTTTCCTTCAAACCTAGCGTTCGGCATCTTCGATCATCTGGACGAGGATGGCCGCGACATCGGTCGGCAATACGAAGATCGCCTGATATTAGCAGAGGCGTGCGATCAGCTAGGGTTCTATGCCTATCATCTCGCAGAACATCACTGTACTCCCCATGGGAGAGGTCCATCGCCGAATCTGTTCTTATCGAGCGTCGCCCAGCGCACCCGGCGCTTGCGTCTCGGACCCTTGGTGATGCTGCTTGCGCTTTATCATCCGCTGCGTGCGTTCGAAGAGATCTGTATGCTGGACCAGTTGAGCGGTGGCAGGCTCGAACTGGGCATAGGGCGCGGTGCTCTCCCGATCGAATTGGGCTACTTCGGGATTGGTGCGGACGCGGTGCCGGGCCGTTATGCCGAAGCCAGCGAAATCCTCATGGAAATACTTGTTAATCCGATGAAGGTCGGCACGCTATGCTATCAAGGCCGCCATTTTGATCTCAATGACGTTCCTTTGACGTTAAGACCTCATCAGCGTCCACATCCGCCGACATGGGTTGCTGCCAATCGACCCGAGTCCGCAGCTTGGGCGGCTGCGAATGGAACCAATATCGCGTGTGTAGGACCTTCCTCTTCTGTTCGCAAAACTACTGATGCGTTCCGCGCCTATCGAGAGGACAACGCTGGCGCGGGGGATCAGGCGCAATTTATCGGATTGCTCCGCATGGTCGTGGTTGGGCGTTGTGACACACATGCCTATTCGCTCGCGGCACCTGCTTACGAACGCTGGCTCAAGAGCTTCCAATTCCTTTACGAGCTTAACGCTATCCCCACTCCACCAAACCTGCCGCTGACCTTCGATGCGGCAGTCGAGAGTGAATTGTGCGTGGTAGGATCAGCAGAATCTGTGCGAAAAGCTCTGTTAGGTCAGTTGGAAGTGGCAGGTGCCAACTACCTGCTTTGTCAACTGGCATTTGGAAATCTGCCGCTAGATGCTTCCCTGTACACCGCGACGACCATTCAATCCGAAATCATGGCTCGATTTGGCTGACCATGAAATTCGCGGTCTGAGGTTGAATCGTTGTACAGCGCTCCCTCACATCCACGTGCTCGAGCGTGCACGTGATGGGGACGGGCAATCGGGAGGGAGGCCAAACTGACGACGAGCCGGCGGCACAGAATACCAGCTTTGTGCGTTGGCTGGCGTCCGGGCCATCGTGTGAACCTGGATGATCCTAAGGAGATGATGGCCGAGCGCGTCACGATGCAGGCACGCGTCTGCTCGTCGCGCTCGCGCTACCCGTTGCCCATAGCCCGCCGCAGAGGTTCTTCTCGCCCGGGGCGGCGTCGGTGCGGCGCCTCCAGCTTCATCAGCGGCCTTGCGGTAGCAAAGCCGCCACTCGCTACGGCGCTGTTGAGGGCGCGCTCGCGAGCGGCTTTGCTACGCCCAGCCACCAACGGGAGCGAGCTCGCCCGATGATGGGGTGCACCGCGGTCGGGATACGATGCTGAAGGAAATCGTTCGCAGCCGGTCTTCACGAACTGCGAGGAGTGCTTGTCCTTGAATGCTGCCTGCTGGCCGTCTGCGGTGGCCTGAGTGGTCCGCCGACACGCCCGAAAGTCAACGCCACTACCACAAGGCCGCCAAAAACTCAGGTCTGGGAGCCAGCTTGGACGGTGGTCTCGTGTTCGGGGATGTCGTCGAAGGAGGCGTAGTTGAGATAGTAGAGTTTGGAATACAGGCCGCCCATAGCTATTAGCTCATCGTGGTTGCCAGTCGCAACAACTTGGCCATTCTGAAGCACGATGATGCGGTCGGCCCCCCGGATCGTGGCGAGACGGTGGGCGATGACGAGGCCGGTCCGCCCTTCAAGCAGCTTGATCAGAGCCTTCTGAATCTGCAATTCCGTATAGCTGTCGATGTTGGCGGTCGCTTCGTCGAGCACGAGGATCTTGGCGTCAGCGACGAGGGCGCGGGCGAAACTGATAAGCTGGCGCTGGCCGAGAGATAAGTTGTCGCCGCGTTCGCCAAGTTGGGTCTCATACCCGTCGGCGAGGCTCATGACGAAGTCATGCGCGCCGACCGCCTTCGCCGCCTCGATCACCTTGTCGCGCGTGGCTTCCGTCTTCTGGTATCGAATGTTCTCGAAGACCGTCCCGGTGAACAGGAATGGCTCCTGCAGCACCATGGCGACCTGGCGGCCGAGCGATTCCTGGGTGAGGTCGCGCACATCATGCCCGCCGACCAGCACCTGACCCTGCTGAACATCATAGAAGCGGTGGACCAGGGCCATCGCACTCGATTTGCCAGAACCGCTCGGTCCGACCAGTGCGACCGTCTCGCCGGGATTGACCCTGAAGGAGACATTTTTCAGAACCGAACGGTTCGGATCGTAGCCGAATGTGACGTCCCTAAACTCGACCGAGCCGTCCATTTCGGGCGAAAGTACCTCGGCATTGGGTTTGTCCTGAACATCGATCTTGACATCGAGCACATCGGTCAGGCGCTTGCCTGAGGCCATGGCGCGCTGCATGATCGAATATTGCAAGGTGAGTGAGCGGATCGGGTCAAAGAAGCGCTGGATGTAAAACAGGTAGGCTACCAACACGCCCACATCTATACGGCTATTCACGACCATCGAGCCGCCGACCACAATAACGGCGGCCAAGGCGAGGCCCGTGAGGCCATCGACGATAGGCACCATGACCAGTGCATATCTGGCAGCGATCAGTTGGGTCCTGAGGTTGGCATGGGCCCGGTCGTCGAAAAGAATGAAATTCACCTGCTGGCGATCCATCGACTGTATGGTCCGCACGCCGTGAATGGCTTCGGCCAGCGCGCCATTGACGACTGAATTGGTTTCGTGTGCAGCCATGAAGGCGTCGCGGGCACGCGGCAGCCAGACAATGCGGACGATCACCAGGATCGGCAGAACCGACAGCGTCAGGAGGCCGAGGCGAAAGTCGAGCCACAGCATTACGAAAACGATACCGAAGAGAAGCGCAACATCACCTAGGGAATATACCGAGGTTTCCAGGAACTCCTGTATGGAGTTAACGTCGCCTTGCAGCCGCGACATCAGGCGTCCGACCTCAGTCTTGTCCATGAAAGAGAGCGAAACCTTTTGCAGATGGCCAAACATGGCGCGGCGGATGTCGAACAGGACAGTTTCGGCAATTTTCCCATCCAAGGTTTCCTGCATGTAACCGGCGGCGAAATTGACCAAAATCGCCGAAAGGAACGCGCCGACGGCCGCAAGCTGGGCTGAGCGATCGCTCGCTGCCGGGTTCATGCCCTGGTCGATCGCGTAGCGGATGATCAAGGGGATGAGAAGCTGCGTCCCGGTGAAGATCAACATCGCGACAATCGTGACAACTACCTTTGCCCGATAGGGATGGACGAAGCCCCAGATCCGGCGGAGGATGCTCTTGTCGAAAGCCCGGCCGAACATCTCCTCCTCGATCCGGTGCGAGCCGACGACCGCGCGCGGAGGGCGTCTGCCGTCGTCACGTTCGGCTTCGAGTTCGCCGGGGCCCTGGTCCATCAGCGGGCGCCCCCATACTGGGTCATATGCTATCACCTGGGCGCGTCTGGAGATCGTAAAGGGCCCTGTAGCGTCCCCGCTTCGCCAGAAGCTCTTCATGCGTGCCGCGTTCTACGATTTCGCCGTTATCGACAAAAAGGATCTGATCGGCATGCATAAGCGCACTCAGCCGGTGCGCGATGATGATCGTCACCCGATCCTTGGCGAAGCGCCGCGTCGCCGCGCGAATGCGCTGCTCGGTGCCGGCATCGATCGCGGCCATCGAGTCGTCGAAAACGACGACAGAGGGGCGCAGCATCATGGTGCGAGCAATCGTGAGACGCTGGCGCTGGCCGCCAGAGAGAGAGACGCCGCGTTCGCCCACGACCGTCTCATACCCTGCTGGGAGCCCGAGGATGTAGTTGTGGAGCTGGGCGAATTCGCCAGCGCGTTCAATTCGCTGTCTCTTCGCCCAGGGGTCGCCATAAGCGATGTTGTTCTCAATCGTGGTGGTGAACAGGAACGCATCCTGCTGTACAACGGCAACCGCCTTGCGAAGGCTCTCGAGGGTGACATTGCGTATGTCCTGGCCGTCCAACGTGATGGCGCCACCGGTCACGTCGTAAAAGCGGGGGATCAGATGAGCCATCGTCGATTTGCCGGAACCCTGCGGACCGACGATCGCGATCGTCTCGCCTCTCCGGGCCTCAAAGCTGAGGTTCTTCAGAATGGCGCGGTTTTCGACATTGGGGTACGCAAATGAGACATTGTGGAAGCGCAGAGTGCCGTCGCTTATCTCAAGCGGTCTGGCCTCGAGAGCATCCCTGATCGTGATCTCCTGATCGAGGAGACCGAAAAGCCGCGAACCGCAGCTGGAAGCGCGGGCAAAGGCATTGACCATGAGGCCGATCTGGCGGACTGGCATTTGCAGGATGGTCATGAAGGTCAGGAAGGTCGCCATCGTTCCGACGCTGATCTCGCCAGCGATGAGCTTGTTGCCACCGATCCAAAGGACCAATCCCATTGCGAAAAAGAAGGACAAGGTCATCGCCGACGTGCTGGGTACGTAGATGTCAACGAGATCGTTGGCGAGGCCGAGCGCGGTCTTGGAAGCGCGGTCGAACTTCAGCATCTCATAGGATTGAGCCGCAAAAGCGCGGACCACGCGGATGCCTGCGAGATTTTCCTTCATCACGCGGCTTAGTACCGAAAGGCGCTCATAGAGGTCGAGCCAGGTGGCGCGCAGCCTAAGCTGTGTGGTCGATGAGCGCCAGGCGACAAAAGGCACGAAGCTCAGCGCGACCAGGCCGAGCATGAGATCGATCGAGATCATCATGTAGGCGCCGATCCCGATCAGCATGGTGAGCAGGACCACGCGAACGAGCGCGGTGGAAAAATACATCCGCACGCCTTGGAGATCGAGCATTCCTATGGTGATCAGATCGCCTGAATGGACCTGATCGTGAAAGGAAAAGCTGAGACGCTGGATCTTGTCGTAGTAGGCGAGCCGCAGTTCGTACGCGACATGATGCCCGACGGCTTCGGCAAAATAGTTCTGCGCCATCGTGAAAAGGCCGCGTAGCGCGGTGACGGCGAGCAGCAGGAGAGCCGGGGTCCAGAGCGCTTGTCCTGCCGCGCTTCCGGCGACACCGCCCCCGATGGCTGTCTGGGCCTGGTCGACAGCCCGGCCGAGAAGCTGGGGAATGAGCAACTGGAGGATTGCCGCCATGATCGTCGAGCCCATAGCGAAGGCGACCTGCCAGGGATGCCGAAAATTCATGCGCGTTATGCGCAACAGCGTACTCAAATCCCGGCCCCAGCGCGCCGCTTCAACATGGGTCAACGAATTCAGAGCGTTCGTTGTGCTGCCGACAGCATCACTGTTCACGGGTGTATTCCCGACTGCATTTTGCGCCTTCGAGGAAAGCCGAAGGACGCATCATCAAAGGCGACCGCCATTTTAATCCTGTCCACAACCTGCAGCCTTGCCCGTTCCCAGAAGCCGAGCCGCCGCTTGACTAAGTGGCATGTCGATCACCGTGATTCCGCTTGCCGCAAGGAAACGCGCTTCGTTTCTGGTCAGGGTTTCCGCGTCCATTACGGTGCAATAGGGACCGCGGGAGCGCTTCATGATCTGTCTGGCGTAGGTGCGCAGCATCTGATCGTTGAAGCGGCAGCCAACGAAGAAAAATCCACGGGTGATGCGCCGTTCCTTCACCACGTCTGGGATCGGTGTCTGGATATCAATTTCGGTCAGGACTTCGACATAGTCGGAATCTGCGACGAGAAAGTTTTGCGAGGGCCTACTACTCCCGTGAGGTGCATAGAGGACCGTCTTTGCCCCCGATTGAGCGTCGAGCTCCCTCCCGGACAAATCGTAGGTTTTTGTCCAAATGTTGCCGATCTCGTTCGCGCGCGTGACGCCTTGTATCTCAACGACGTCCGTTCGGCCGGTCTCCACGAGAGCCGTGCGCATCGCGCTGTCATACCAGCTGTCGATGATGAGGGAGAGCGGCAGCCTTGCGAGCCAGGCGTGGAGGAGGGTTGGCCTCACCGGCGCTGCGAATATCTCCGTCATCCAAGCTTGAAGCGTCCGGCGATGCCGGCGCTGTTCGATGAACTGCGCAACCGACCACATATTGGTGCGGATCCTGGAAGGGGCGGGCGCCCGTGCATTGAGTGCCGCGGCAACGACCTCCGGAGTATGCGGCACAGGCGGTTCCGCACAGTTGAACCCAAGAAGGCCCGGACCGAGATAAGGGATCACCTCATCGGCGGCGAGCGCTGCCTTCGCCAAGTCAAGCAGCTTATCGGCAAAACTGTCCCGCACGATGACGAGGTGGTCCGATGTCAGGATCGTGTTCATGCTCGTTTCCTCGCGACGCACCTAGGAGCAGCATCAGTCCTCTTCGGAAACTTTCCTTGCCTCGACAGTGATCGGCAGACGCGTATCCCGTGGGAGATCGGGTAAGACGAGCCGCCACCCGTTCCGGAGCGTGATAGTTCCGCCCCACAACTCTTCCTTCTCGAGCTTGATGATCGGCTCTTCGAGGTCCTTTTTGGGGACATAGGCCGACAAGCCAGCATCGGTCCTGCGGATCATGACTTTCATCTGGCCGTCCCTTCATTGGAATTGCTTTCAGCACTGTAGGACGCCTCGGCTTTGTCGAGGCTCATCAGTTCACGCGCTCGCATGCCGACGACGGTGCCACGGTCGATCCACTCGACCGCATAGATGAAGAACTGCTGGAGAAAGGTGCCGATGTCGCGCACATATCCCTCGTCGCCCTTCCGCACGAGATTTTCGCCGATCTCCCTGCCAGGATAGGTGCCGTCATTCTTTATGTGGCGAGTAGCACGTACCCGCTCTCCCGGCATGAAGCGTGGCGGCCTGCGGATTTCGATCTCCTCTTCGCGTCCGAGCGACATGTCCGTTCCCTGATTTCTCTTGCGGCTGCAGGTTGTGCGTTCCAGGCGTCCTGCGTAGGCAGCCCCAACCATGTCGGCAGCCATGTGGTCACGCAGGAACGCAGGTCTTCGGCACCGGACATACCGAGGCACATTGCTGCGCATCGAAGACCCCCTCGCATTCGGTGCACTTCTGTGACTCGATCACGTAGCTCTCGCCTTTGAACTTGATCGCGCCGGAAGGACATTCGAATTCGCAGGCGCCGCATTGGGTGCATTGGGATGCGATGATCTTGAAAGCCATTTTAACTCCTGGTCCGAATGGATGAGACAGCTCAGGCCGTCGCCGCGAGTGCGGGGGCCCCTGACGTGGCGGTGTAAATCGCGCTGATTGCCGTCTCGATATAGTCATGGGCAAAAGCATCGGTCGCTTGGATTCCAGCCTCCGCGAGCTGATCCTGCGGGCAAGTTCCAATCCTGGCGCACAGCACGATATCTATGCCTTGAAGGGCTGCGATGATGCCATCGAGGGCGGCTTCCTTGCCCAAGCCGCCGAGGCAATACTTCTCCACCTTCCGATGCCCGACAAAGCTGATCCCTCTCGGCGAGGCTTCGTAAACCTGGAATTCCTTCGCATGGCCGAAATGTTCGTTGACGCGGCCGCCGCCCTTGGTCGCCACCGCGAAGAGGACGGCTTTGCCGGGCCTGGCTGCCTTGACCAATCCGATCGCTTCACTTCTGGCCGCCACGTGATCACGGCGCTCCTGCGCGACCAGCTCCCGATAGGCGTTACGCTTGCTGGCATCGTAGGTGACCTCGCCGGGAATCCGGTCGGCCCTGAATTCCTGGCCACGATCCTCGCCAAGCATGCCGACGGCATCTGCCCGGCACTGCCGGCAGTGGCGCATCAACTGGGCGCCGCCTTCGAGACGATCCTGAAGAGCCTTCAGCTCCATTGCGTTTGGGCCGCGCTGCCCGCTCAGTCCGTAATGCGTGCCGTGTGCCGGGTCCGAAATCAGCGGCATGAGGTTGTGCAGGAACGCGCCTCGCTCCTTGACGCATCTATTCACCTCGATCAGATGCTCATCGTTCACGCCAGGAATCATCACCGAGTTGATTTTGGTGAGGATGCCGCGCGCGGTAAGCATCTCCAGGCCCAACATCTGCCGCTCGTGCAGGATCCGGGCGGCTTCGAGGCCGACGTAGCGGCGATGGTCGTAAAAGATCCAAGGATAGATCTTTGTACCGACCTCAGGGTCGACCATGTTGATGGTGATCGTCACGTGATCGACATTCATGTCGGCAAGCTCATCGACATGGTCCGGTAGCGCGAGCCCATTCGTGGAGATGCAAAACTTGATGTCTGGGATTTCCCTGGCGACCCTGGCGAAGGTCGCCTTCGTCTTCTTCCAGTCGTAACAGGCATCGCCCGGTCCGGCGATGCCGAGCACGGAAAGCTGCGGCACCTCGCTGGCGACCGCGATCACCTTGCGTAGCGCCTGGTCGGGCGTCAGCTTTTCAGAGGCCACCCCAGGCCGGCTTTCGTTGGCGCAGTCATATTTGCGATTGCAGTAGTTGCACTGGATGTTGCAGCCTGGCGCGACCGCGACGTGCATGCGCGCGAAATAGTGATGCGCCTCTTCTGAAAAGCAGGGGTGATCCTTGATCTTCTCCCAGACAGCCGGATCCGTGTCGTCGGGCTTTGTCGACGAGCCGCAGGATGACGCGCAGCCACCGGGTTTCATGGTGCCAAGCAACTGGTCACCGAATGTCGTGCTGAGGCTCTCAAGCGAAATTGCCGGTGCAGACATGAACGGCTCCGTTGCTGCGTGATGTCGCAGTTCAAAGCGCAAGAGCTATGCCAGCTCAAAGAGCTGTTTCGGTTCACGAATAGGCTTGTCGTGTCAGATTCCTTCGGATTGCTCCGACACACCTTTGTCGGGCTTACGACAGTGGACACGCAAATAGGGTCGCGAGGCTACCAGCCTTGGGCGCGCAAAGTGTGAGCGAGACCACTCCGGGCTGCTTACGGTTGACGTCATCACGACGTCTAGAATTTCTTCACCACGATACCATGCCGGCGCAGGGCGTAGCCGACTTGCCGCGGCGTGAGCCCGAGGATACGAGCCGCCCTGGCCTGAACCCAACCGGCCTTGTCCATCGCGTCGATCACCCGGTCGCGTTCCGCCAGACGCGGGGGACAAGTGGGATCGTTCGGATCGCCTGCCGTAAAGGGAGATATCTTGCCTGCGGAGGCACCGATGCAACTGGCCGGCAGCCGCAATCCGACCGGCGCTGCGTTGACCCGTGCGAGATCGTCGATGGCATTGCCGCCATTCGAGCGGTCGGCTCGCTTCCAGAGGAGCCAGGAAAGGCACTGGCCCTTCTTACAGGCGAAATCGGATGGAGTGATCGTCCTTGAGCGCGCAAGTGTGGCCGTCCTTTGGATGCAGTTCTCCAGCTCGCGGACGTTACCAGGGAAGTAACATTGCGAGATCAGGTCAAGCGCCGGCGCCGCGAAGGCTAGTGCGCGATCGTTCTCCTTGTTGAACCGGTTGAGGAAGGCGTTCGCAAGGCGTGGAATATCGCCGGGTCGCTCTCTGAGCGGCGGCAGGATAATTGGCACGACATTGATGCGGTAATAAAGGTCGGCCCTGAACTCCCCTTTTATGACGGCCGTCTCGAGGTCCTTGTTGGTGGCGCATATGAGGCGCACGTCGACCTGTAGCGTTTTGGTGCCGCCGACTCGCTCCAACTCGCCTTCCTGCAAGACACGCAACAGCTTGGCTTGAAAGGCCGGCGAAATCTCGCCGATTTCATCAAGTAGCAGCGTTCCCTCATTTGCCAATTCAAAACGACCGGCGCGCTGGGAGATAGCACCCGTGAAAGCGCCCTTTTCATGCCCAAACAGTTCTGACTCCAGAACGCTTTCAGACAGTGCGGCGCAGTTCAATTTGACGAAAGACTTCTTCCTCCGACGTGAGAGCTTATGGATGGCCTGCGCAAAGAATTCCTTGCCGGTGCCGCTTTCACCCCGCAGAAGCACGGTGGAATTGGTCCCTGCTACGACCGAGACGGTTTCGAGCACCTGCTTGAGTGCGGGGCTTTCCCCGATGATCCCGTCGATTTTGGCATCCGCATGCCGGGCAGGGTCGTAGGTCCTCCCCTCGTTGGGCGATTTCTCCGGTCCCAATTGCTCATGGCCACACCGCTGACGATCTGTACTCAGGGCGCGATGGAGGCGGATGGTCCGGCCGACAAGGTTGGCGACCATCGTCAGGAAATAAATGTCCTCGTCGTCGCGAAAGTCGGTGGCGCCGTCTCCGGCGCGGTCGATCGACAATGTCCCAAGGATATCATGATCAGCCTTTAGCGGGATACCGATAAAGGCAATTGGGATGGTTCCGATGCTCGAAGACGTTTGAAGGTCAGCCTGAAATAGTTGGGACTTGCGCACGTCCGGTATGAAGAGCGGCGTCCCCGTAGCGACGATTTGATCTGTTACGGCCTGTGGTATGACGCGGCGAGTGCCTGATTGACGTACGTGGGTATTGCCGGCAGTCGCGGCAATCTCCAGCTCTCCTTCAGCGTCCAGGACGACGATTGCTCCGTGACGCATCTGCAGAAATGAAGGCAGGACGTTCACGACATTGGCGAGCGTAATCTCCAGCTCGCTGGGGGCGGTCAGCACCTTCGATATCTCGTAGAGTCCTCTGAGCGCGATATCTGATTGGGGCATGCTTTTGATGGGCGGTTCAGGGCGGGTCCCCCGAGGTCCAACCTCGTCGACCCGATCTTGCGGTCCGTGGGTCATGGAAACACCTCAGGGGTTGTCGTCCAGAGTGCTCCTCCTTTTTTATCTGAATTCTGAAAGCACAGTATTCACGAGCTTCTCTTCGTCAAAGCGACGATCGAAGCAAAGAAAATAGACTTGGCGTTGGGCGAGACCTAAACTGTATCAAGATCAACCCTCTTAATACGTGCGTGCGTCGGTCATCCGAATTTGAAGAGGACTCCGAAACCGCCGCGTGGATAGTTCCACTCGATCTCGCCACTGGTCTCACACAAAATCCGGCAGGTGCCGCACTCCATGCAGCCGTCAGCAGTGATCTCCACTTGACCTTTGTCGTTCAGCTCATAACATTTCGCCGGGCAGACGTGGGTAAGCGCGAGCAAGTTCGCGCTTGGCCTCTCGTGCGGTCGCACTTTGATATGCGGACGGCCGGAATCCACCAAGTAGCGGTTCTGGTAAAGCTTGTCCTCGACACGTGACTTTGTCACTGCGATCGTCATTTCGTCTCCCTTCAGCGCCACGCCAATGCAAGGCGGACCGCGTCGCTGACCAGCCCCCAACGCGAGCGCGCCTTGATGAAGGCCGCCGTGGTCGCCTTTTCCTTCTCGATCTTCGGAGTGCCGTCGACACGCATGAAGTTCTGCGCGGCTTGCGACATCAACCGCGGATAAGTTGTGAAGTAATTGCAGGAATTGGTGTGGAGCAAGGCCGGCATATCTTTGTATTTCTTTAGGTCCTTGACCACGAAGGACTTGTCCAGCATGGCTTTGTAAAGAGCGAGATTTCGTTTGGTCATAGGAGCGTTGCGGCTGTTGACCTCGATGATTGCCTCAGCCGCGATGCGGCCGGAGGTCATGGCGAGGTTCGAACCCTCGCGGTGAATGGCGTTGTTCAGTTGCGCGGCATCGCCGACCACGACCCAACCATCGCCAAACAGCTGCGGAATAGCCTTGTAGCCGCCTTCGGGAATGAGGTGTGCGGAATATTCTTTCACTTCCGAGCCGGCGATCAGCGGCCGGATCGAAGGATGGCTCTTTAAGGCATCAAGGAGAACGTAGGGGCTCTCGACCATCCCGGCAAAATCGGAGACGAGGCAGCCGATGCCCAGTGAGATCGACTCCTTGTTGGTGTAGAGGAAGCCGAGCCCGGCCATGCTGCGGGAGGTCGTGCCCACCGCCTCGATCACGCAGCCTTCATCGCCCTTGACGCCGAACCGCTGCTCAATGACCTCTTCGGGCAGGAAATGCATTTCCTTAACGGCGAGCGCCACGGTTTGTGGCTTCGGCATCTGGCGCAGGCCGGCTCGCGTGCCAAGCAGTCCGCAGACACCTTCTGCGAGAACGACCACGTTCGCGTAGATGGCTCCGCCGGCCCGGTCTGTGCGCACGCCGACCACCCTGTCCTTGGCATCACGGATGAGTTCCGTCACGGTCGTCTCGCACAGAAGCGTCGCGCCGGCCTCGCGCACCTTACGCGAAAACCATTTATCGAACTGGGCACGGATGATCGTGTATCGGTTGGGCTTGGCCTCATTGAAGTCGTCCGACCGATAGTGAATCCCGGTATGGGATGTGTCGTCCATCACCCAAAGCCGCTGTTCAACCAAATGCCGCTCGAGAGGCGCATCATCCCGGAAATCCGGGATGATCTTCTCCAGCATGTCCGCGTACATGATGGCACCCTGGACATTCTTGGAGCCCGGATATTCACCGCGCTCCAACTGCAGCACCTTTAGGCCATGGCTGGCCATGGTGTAAGCAGCTGCGTTTCCGGACATGCCTGCCCCAACAACAATGGCGTCGAAGTTTTCCTCGATCATGTCCGTCCCTTAGCTCGCAAGCTTATCGCGACTGTGGGGCGACAGCCGCCGGGTGAAGGCTTCCGTCAGTGCGGGCAGGAAGCGGATCGCGTCGGTGACGATTCCGAGGTGAGCGAAATCGAAAATCGGCGCGTTCGGGTCGGTATTGATGGCCACGATGAGATCCGCCCCCTCGACGCCAACCCGATGCTGGACGGCGCCGGAAATTCCGGCCGCGATGTAAAGCTTCGGCCGGATGGTCTTGCCAGTTTGGCCGATCTGCCGATCAGCTGGCATCCAGCTCTTCTGGACTAACGGGCGCGAACAGCCATGCTCGGCGCCGATTGCTCGCGCGAGGTTCTTCACAAGCTGCAGGTTCTCCGCCGCGCCAAGACCAAGGCCTCCCGCAACCACGACGTCGGCATAGGCAAGGTTTGCCTTTGCCGACTGATTGTCCGGCAGGAAGCCGAGGACTTTGGTAGCGATCTCGTCCTCGGCAAGCGAGAGCTTGTGCCGGATGACACGCCCGACCGGTTTATCCGTCCGCTGCGGCATGGGCATGACCCTTGGCCGCACTGTCGCCATCTGAGGGCGGAAATTGAGCGTATAGATCGTGCACAACAAGGAACCGCCGAAAGTCGGACGCGTGGCGGCGAGCGAACTGTCGGTATCCACATCGAGTTCGGTGCAGTCGGCCGTGAGCCCTGTCTGCAAGGTCGTCGCCACGGAGCCGGCAAGATCCCTGCCGAGTGTGGTGGCACCGAGAAGAAGGATTTCGGGTTTGTGGGTATCGACCAGATCCGTCATCGCCTTGGTGAAAGGCTCGTTCCGATAGTCGGCGAGCAGGGGCGCCTCGGCGATGTAGACAAGGTCAGCACCATAAGCGAATGCTTCGGCAACGGCGTTCCCGATGGCCTCTCCCGGCGGTCCGAGCACGACGCCTGCAAGCTGGACCTCAAGCTTGTCTGCTAATTTGCGGCCTTCGCCGAGCAGTTCGAATGATACGGGATGGACCTGGCCGCGTTCGAGCTCGATGAAAACCCAAACGTGCCGGTAGTCCTTGAAATGGGCGGGCAGCTCCTTCTTTATGCCGGCGCGGCCGGCGGCAGGGCGAGGGGTTTCTCGGTTCGCGGTCGACATCGTTTTACTCCTTGCCGTCACGCGCCGCCGTTGAAGGCGAGCTCATGTTCCAGCGCCGGCTGGCGGGTGAAGATTGCGGTGATGAGTTCGTCAGCGACATCGCGCAAGGCCTTCTCGGCGGTGTCGATTAGTGCCGCCTTTTCAGCTCGCGCAGCAGGGGCGAAAACACGCTTGACGACCGTCGGTGAGCCGCGCAGGCCGCATTTGGTGAGATCCTCGATGCCGGCGTCGGCCGCGCTCCATTTCAAGACCTGGCTGCGCGCGGCGCACAAGGCGTCGTGGATCGAGCCCCGGCGGATCTCGTTTGTGCCTTCCAGCATGGTGATGAGGCAAGGCAGCCTGCTCTTCAGCATCTGTGTGCCGCCTTCGGAGCGGCGCTCGACCTTGATCTCGCCTGCAGCAAGGTCAATAGAGGGGATCTTCGCGACATAGGTCAGTTGCAGGAGTCCGAGGCGCTTGGCGATGCCGGGCCCGACCTGGGCGGTGTCGCCATCGATCGTCTGCTTGCCGGTGAAGACGAGGTCTGGCGTGCCGAACGTCTCGCCGACCTTCGCGATTGCCTGGGAAAGGGCGAACGAGGTCGCCAGCGTGTCGGAGCCGGCAAAATAGCGGTCGGTCAAGAGCACCGCTCGGTCGGCCCCGTAACCGAGCGCCTTGCGCAGCGCGTCCTCTGCCATGGGCGGACCCATGGTGAGCACAGTGACTTCGCCGCCATAGGCATCGCGCAGTCTGAGCGCTTCTTCGAGGGCGAACAGGTCGTAAGGGTTGATGATGGTCGGAACACCCTGGCGCATGATTGTGTTCGTCACCGGATGGACCCTTATCTGTGCCGAGTCCGGCACCTGCTTGATGCAGATTACGATGTGCATTGGCGGTTTCTCTAGGCTCCTATCGGGTGCGGGCATTGCGGTTATCTCCTTGACCCGCATAATTCGTGCCAAGGCTCTTGCGCTGCCCCCTTTCCCACAACTTCGGCTGGTTGCTTCTGAGGGGGCTGTGGTGATGACCGGATTTGTCGGCTGCTCGACATTGTCGCGTCGCAACCCTTGTCGGCGGTCATTCCCGTCCGAACCGCTTCAGCACCGAGTCGAACGGGACAAAGGTGTGACCCGGCGCGGCAGGTTTGTTCGGATCGTGGTCCTTGAGCACCTTGAAGACCCGATGCGTGAGCGGCGAGGAAATCGCAAAGTCCTCGTAAGCGCGTTCGAGCGTCGCGCGCACCCTCGCGGCAATCACCTGGTCGGGCAGACCGGAGAAATCTGCTTCGGCAAGGTATTGGCCCACGCGCTTCATTATATGGAGCCGCGAGACATTCAGCACCTTCGGGTCATAGGAGACGCCAAGGACTGAGAAGAACTCCTCCGCGGCCGACAGGCGCTTCAGTCGTGCGAGGATGTCTGTGACATCGATGGGGCGGCTGTCAGCGGAACAATTCATTGCATTCTCCCTGGTCGCAAAACTGTGGCCTCTGCGCGCGCGCGCACGGCTGACCTGGACCCGCACAGCTCGAAGACCGACGCCTCGCTGCACATTTTATCGTAGAGCTCGACCAGTTGAGTTGCAGTGACCGTCGATTTGGTCTCGGCCGCCTCGCGCCGGACGCGGGCCACCATCGCGGCTGCCAGATCCGGGTCGAGATCGCGACCGCTTTCGCTCAGCACATGGGCAATCGCAGTGGCGCCGGAATGCTTGCCGATGACGATCCGCCGGCAGCGGCCCACGAGAGCCGGATCAAGCCCCTGATAAGTACGCGAGTCCTTCAGCAGCCCTGCGACGTGAATGCCGGATTCGTGGGTGAAAACATCGGCGCCGACGACCGGCTTAGTGGCCGCGGTCTGCCGGCGGGCGGCCCAGGCCACCTCGGCGGCGAGGCCGGGCAATGCGGTCAGCTCGATGCCGGTATCTGCGCCGCCGAAGACCGCCATCGCGGCGGCCACCTCTTCCAGCGCGGCATTGCCCGCACGCTCGCCGAGCCCCAGGACGGTGACGGAGGCATGGCGCGCGCCTGCGCGGATCGCGGCTAGCGTGTTGGCGCCAGCAAGTCCGAGATCGTTGTGCGCATGAAATTCAAGGTCGATTGGAGACTGCGCCACGAGCTGGGCGACAAGTTCAAAGGTCGAAAACGGGTCGAGAACACCGACCGTGTCGGCTAGCCTGACGCGGCTTGCGCCGGCGCGTGCAGCCGTCTCGATGACGCGGGCGAGATGATCCCGATTGGCCCGCGAGGCATCCTCGCAGCCCATCGCGACAAAGAAGCCGGCGGCGGCGGCGCGCCTGACCATATGATCGATGACCTGGAGCGCCCCCGCCTTGTCGAGGCCGAGCTTGGCGGCAAGTTGGATGTCCGACCCTGGCAGCGATAGATTGACGGCGTGGACGCCGCTCTCGATCGCTGCATCGAGATCCAGCGACGTCATCCGGCACCAGGCCATGAGCCGAACCGGGAGACGCCGCGCGACCACGGCGCGAATTGTTTCGATCTCGTCGGCGCCCATGACCGGCGTGCCGATCTCGATCTCTGTGACGCCGGCCGCCGCAAGAGACTCGGCGATCTCCAGCTTTTCCGTCGTGGTAAAGGCGACGCCCGGCGCCTGCTCGCCGTCGCGCAAGGTCGTATCGTTGAGAGAGACATGACGGGTCATGACCGGTAGCCTGTTCTTCTGCCGCTCACGCATAGACCGGATTACCCGGCCCAGAACCGAAAAAGCTGCGCAGCTTCCCCACGATTGCCGGCATGACCTCGAGCACCCGGTCGATATCCTCTTCGCTGTTGTCCCGCGCCAAGGAGAAGCGGACTGCCGCGTGCGGCGTTTTCATCGCGCTTAGGACATGGCTTGGTTCCAGAGAGCCGGAGGTGCAGGCCGAGCCAGAGGAACACGCGATGCCAATGCGGCTGAGGAGAAGTGGAATTCCATCACTGTCGACATGTTCGAAGGAGATGTTTGCGGTGTTGGGCAACCGTTGCAGGGGATCACCAGTGACACAGGTGCCTGGGATGCGCTGGAGGATCCCGCCCTCCAGACGATCGCGGAGCGACTTTACCCGTGTGGTCTCGTCGTCCATGAATTTCAAGGCGAGTTCGGCCGCCGTCCCGAGCCCGGCTATGCCCGGCGTATTCTCGGTGCCGGCACGCCGGTTGTGTTCCTGGTGGCCCCCCTTGATCAGCGAATGGAAATTGACGCCACGTTTTACGAAAAGCGCACCGATCCCTTTCGGCCCGTGCAGCTTGTGGCCGGAGAGCGACAGCATGTCGATTGCGGTCGACTTCAGGTTCATCGGAAGCTTGCCGACCGCCTGCACAGCATCGGTATGGAATAGGGCGCCCACTTCCTTGGCCAACTCGGCAAGCCTGGCCACGGGGAAGATCACACCAGTCTCGTTGTTCGCCCACATTATTGATACGATTGCCACCTGTGGTGTGAGGGCGGCCATATAGGCGTCGAGGTCGAGCCGGCCACGGCAATCCACCGGGATCCTGTGCACCTTGACGCGGCGGGTCTTCTCAAGATGCGCGCAGAGCGTCAGCACGGCGGGATGCTCGACCGCGGACGTAACGATCTCGGTTCGGTTGGGCGCCGCCTCGAGCGCTGAAAGAAGCGCTGCATTGTCGCTTTCTGTCCCACCCGAGGTGAAGGTGATCTCATCGTCGAACTCCGCGCCGATCAGCGCTTGCAACTGCCTCCGCGCCTTTGTCACCGCCGCACTGACTGAGGCGCCAAGAGCGTGCGCCGACGAAGGGTTGGCGAATTGATCCCTAAAGAACGGCAACATCGCTTGCAGGACCGCAGGATCGACCCGTGTGGTTGCGTTGTTGTCGAGGTAGACAGGCTTCATAGGTGCGATCCTCAGTTGACCAGAATGACGCGGCGCGGACCGACTCGTTGAGCCTCTGGCGCATGCCGTTGATGATAATGGGCCTGAACTGGCAGCCCGCGCAGACGCCCGGTGTGTTTGACGCAGACCGGATCTCCGTCGAGATGGACATGTTCGCAGTGGCCGCCGTCAGCCCGCAGGTAAGGACGGCCCGAACGCGATAAGGTCTTCGATGAGCCGAATTTGGCACAGCAGCGCGATCTGTCCGCAAGCAGCTCGGGTGACACCAGGACCCGAGCTGTTTCGGGAGGCGGCGTTCTTTGCACCCTACCGGAAGCGAATGGCGGTCCCGAGATCCGTTTTCCTTGTTCTTTAGGACGGGGACATCTGTCGTGCCGGCCATATAAGTCTCCTCTGCCGCAAAATCAGTCTGTCGGCCGCACAGGCGCTTCGGGCGTTTAACTGAACGACTTGCCGCAGCCGCACTTCTCGCGCGCATTGGGGTTATCGAAGACAAAGCCGGAAGATTCGAGCCCGGTGAGGAAGTCAACGGTCATGCCGGCGACATGTGGTTGGGAACCCGCGTCCACGAACAGCTTGATCCCATTTGTGCCAGTGATCGCGTCGCCCTCGCGCGACACGCTCTCCAGGCCCATTAAGTATTTGAAGCCGGCGCAGCCGCCGGTCTCGACCATGATGCGAAAGCCTTCCGCCGGCTCGCTGGCGCGGGAAAGAGCAGTCTTGAAGGCGGCAACAGCTTTGTCGGTGAGCGTAATCATGGCTCCATTCTCCTCAGTCCGGGACCTGCTTGCGCATCACGTTGCATGCACCGTGCCAAAGCGAAGAAACGTTTCAACACAGCGCGGCATCTCTGACACTGCCGTGCTTCTTGTGAGTGCATTGCTGCGAAGCTGTCGGCCAACCGACACGTACTGTCGGGTTTGTCGGGATCGCCACGAGGGATGTTGGGCCTGAGTTCTTGGTTGAACTCACATCAGCAAATACAGAACCGTCTTCTGAGCTTGCTTCGGCGCAATTGGCACGGTTTTTGAAGCTCCGTTTAGGCGAGGCGGCAAGAGTATGCCGATCCACAATCATGCCGTGGGTGCCCTCGCGATGGATGGGGCGAAGCAAGGGGGCAACATGTCAGGACCGGGTCAGATACGCCTTGTTTGGCAAAGCAGCGCCGCCCGTGGCATCCGAATGCCCGCCTGGCCGATTGCGACAACACCCATACTCGCTCACCACCGCCCAGTAGCCGCCGACAGGCTCGATGCGATGCTGCCATCGGCATGTGCATGCTCGCCGGTTTTCGCGCGGGTGCGACGCCGTGCGCACGCTGTCCAGCGACACTTTGTTCATGGGCCAGCAGCAGATCAGGGGCGAGCATTACGGCCGCCTTATCGGCTGAAGATTCCCAGGCAGGGCAGCTGATCTTCACACGTAGGTGGAAGCAGGGGTAAGACATGGACCAGCGCGAGAAACCGTCGCCCGACGAAATCCGGCGGGCGTGCAAAGACAATCCGAAAATCCGGGAGCATGATCTCGCCGCTCGATTGGGCATTTCGGAAGCCGAATTGGTCGCGGCGCATTGTGGTCACGGCGCGGTGCGCATCGAGCCGCGCGTCGATGATCTGCTGACGGGCCTCGAAGCGGTCGGCGAGGTGATGGCGCTCACCCGCAACGAAAGTGCCGTGCACCAAAAGATCGGCGTCTACGACAAAGTGGTCACCGGCAACCAGCATGCCATGGTGCTCGGCGACGACATCGACCTGCGCATCTTCCCGAAAGCGTGGGCGTATGGCTTCGCCTTCGAGAAGCGCGAGGGAGCCGAGATCCGCCGCAGCCTGCAATTCTTTGATGCCGCCGGCGAGGCGATGCACAAAGTACATCTCAGGCCCGCCTCGAACCTGCACGCCTATCAGGATCTGACGGCAGAGCTCGTATCCTACGACCAGGAGCCGATCATATCGGTCGAAGCGGGCGGTGCGCGCGATAACGCAGTGAGTCCAGACCAAGCCGCCACGGCCGACGACCTACGCGAGCACTGGAGCCGGCTGAGCGACGTGCATCAGTTCTACCATATGTTGAAGACACTGAAGCTCAGCCGCTGCCAGGCAATGCGTATGGCCGACGAAGATTACGCTTGGCTGCTCGACAATGATGCCGTTGGCGCCCTGTTCCAACAGGCGGCCGAAGACGAGATGCCTATCATGTGCTTTGTCGGCAATCGTGGTTGCATCCAGATCCATTCCGGCCCGATCAAGTCGGTCAAGCAGATCGGGCCGCGGATCAATGTGCTCGACGAGACTTTCCATCTGCATCTGAGGACCCATCACATCCGCGAGGTCTGGGCCGTGCGCAAGCCGACGAGGGACGGTCACGTCACGTCCATTGAAGCCTATGGCGCCGACGGCAAGATGATCATCCAGTTCTTCGGCACGCGCAAGGAAGGCGAACGCGAGCGCAGCGACTGGCGGTTTCTGGCCGAGAGTCTGCCACGCATTCCCGGTCCGGGCGACAGGGATGTATAGAGTGTGCCGACAGGCCCTCGGATTGAACCGGCCGCTATAGGACTCGGCACCACGTTCCGACAGCGGCTCGCGAGGAAATTTAGGTCCACGTGCGATAGTGCTTGCCGTCGTAGCGCATACGCACGGTTAGGTGTGCGCGCCGGAATTGACCGCGTCGATAAAGGCAGGCTCGTCGTCGTCCGGACCGGTGCGCACGACTGCATCGCCGTCTGACGGAAATCCTTGCAGCGGCTACAACAACGCATATGCCATCAGCGCCGAACCGAAGCGGAAGCGCCGCCGGGTCTTATCGGACCGCACCCGAACCGTGCGCTGGATTGCGTCGTTACTCAATCCAGGCCGTGCGAGCGATCTTCTCGCCCGTCACCGGAAGGCAGTGCAGCAGCAGCCAGGCCGAACAGGCCGATGTCGCGGACTCGAAACCGACCGTGGATGTCGGTTGTCGGACGCTGTCCTGACAATGGTGGACAGGTGATCATCAACTTAGTGGCGGCGGGCCCAGTGCTGGCTGGCGTCGCTTGGCGCAGGCTAGGGGTAGGCCTATCCGGCACGCGACTTGCTTCGATAATTTGGTCAGCGGGGCGTCAGCAGTGCGTCACGGAGCTCAGCGGTGATTGACCACCTCTCAACCCTATCGGGGATAAGCGGCGGCTTTGCTTCATGACCGCAGCGCAGCGGAGATGCCTTTTGATTGACTTCGCAACCGATCTCATCCGCACTGGCAGTGGGCTGATCGGGCGACAGAATCTCGAAGGCGCCCGACACGAGACGCACCCATGCTGGATATCTTTATGAACAGCGGTGCAATCTCGATCGAGCCATGAACGCCAACGTAGAGAAAGCAAAATGGCAACCAACCCCGTTCCAGATCATGTCCCGCCCGAAATGGTGAGGGATTTCAGCCTGTTTACATCGCCAGGGATGCCACCAACACTCAACGGGGATCCACACGCAGCTGTCGCTCGCGTACATGAGGGGCCTCCGATCTTTTACTCCCGCTACAACACGCAAGATGGCCGGGGTACCTGGGTCATCACCCGTGCCGCGGACCAGCGGAAGGTGCTGCAGGACGCAGAGACTTTTTCCAGCCATCGCAGCATCTTCTCCTCCATACTGGGTGAAAACTGGCCGACGATCCCGCTTGAGCTCGATCCACCGGCCCATGGCGTCTTTCGCTCACTGCTCAATCCGCTGCTTTCGCCAAAGCGGGTGTTGGCTTTGGAACCGGCTGTCCGCGAACGGGCGGTCGAGCTGATCGAAAGGATCGCCGCGTCGGGCACAAGCTGCGACGTGATGAAGGATTTTGCATTTCCTTTCGCGGTGAGCATCTTTCTTCGCTTTCTGGGGTTGCCCGATGACCGACTCGATACATTCGTCGGCTGGGGAAAAGATCTGCTCCACGGCGACGATAAGGAACGACCTATGGCTGCCCGAACGATCGTGGCATTCATCGACGAACTTGCAGCCATGCGCCGCCAGGAGGCGGTTGACGATTTCATGACCTTCATCGTGCAGGCACAGGTCGAGGGCCGCCGGCTGACGGACACCCAAGTCCGCGGCATCGGCGTGCTTGTCTTCGTCGCTGGGCTCGACACGGTCGCAGCAGCTATAGGCTTTGACTTGGCCTACCTCGCGCGCAACCTCAAAGATCAGCAATTGCTGCGGAGCGAACCGGACCGCATCCCGCTCGCAACCGAAGAATTGCTGCGGGCCTATCCGCCCATTCAGTTGATCCGCGTGGCCACGAAGGATATCGACTTCGAAGGCGCGCCGATCCGGAAGGGGGACTATGTTTCCTGCGCCACCATGATTGCCAATCGTGACCCGGCGGAATTCGAATGCCCCAACACGATCGATTTGGAGCGGGAGGACAACCGCCACGCCGCCTTTGGTTATGGTCCCCACCGTTGCCTTGGCTCACACCTTGCCCGGCGGGAGATTGTCATTGGCCTGGAGGAGTGGCTGGCGCGCATCCCGGCTTTCAGGATCAAGCAGGGTACGGCACCGATAACCTCTGGCGGCCATGTGTTCGGGATCGAGAATTTGATCCTAGACTGGTCCTAGGCCCGCCCCGAGCCGGGGCACCGACAATGGAGGCAGCGCCATGCGCATCATCGTCCAAAATGCCAAATGCCAGGGTCACGCGCGATGCGCGGCGCAAGCGCCGGACATCTTCAAGCTTGATGACGAGGGTTACATCCTGCCTGGTGACATTGAAGTTGCGCAAGGGGAGGAGCTGCCTGCATCGCGAGGCGCGCGATCCTGTCCTGAACGTGCGCTGGAACTCACCCGCTGCGCGTTTTGAATCGGACTCATTCAACCGTGAGTCTGGCGGCTTGAACCATGTGGCCGCACTCAGCACGCGACCTCTGTCCCGCACGGTTCACGTCCAACTCTGCGGGGGCATTCCGGCGCCTGTGTTCCCCGTGAGGCGCAAACGGCAGGGCCGGGGTTCGCGAAACGCCTCCTTCCAATCACAGAATTTGCGACAGAGCCGAGTGGACCAGACGAAAATTTCCGAACTACTCGACCGCGAGGCGATCCGCGACTGCGTACACCCGAAGAACTGCCCGACCCATGTTGCGGCAGGCCGGGTCGCTGCATGAATTGATAGGGACAAACCAGGAGAACGCACCATATTTGCTCAACATTATGCCCGGCTCAGCACCGGCCAATCGCCGCAGATCGAGCTGGACCAGCATGTGCTTGCCTGTGTGCTTTCACGTGCGCTCGAGGAGATCGAGGCCGGCGAGGCGACTGTGACGGAGGCAACCGGACTTTCGCGCGCCGAGCTGCGCGATGTCCTGTCCCGCTGTTTTCCTGCTATTCCTATCAACGCGTTTGCCTTGAAAGAGGTGAGCGAGCCCGAGCCGGATGTGGAGGAAGAACTGCTGCATGGACTGCTGTTGGCGCATGCCCGTCCTGGCGACCCGACGAGCGCCCGCTTCGCCAGGATCATCGCCCGGCGTGCCATGCGCAATGACCACCTCTGGCAGGAGCTTGGCCTTTTTAATCGGACCGAGCTCGGCCGCCTGCTCGCCTCGCATTTTCCGACGCTGGCGGCCGGCAACACCCAAAACATGAAATGGAAGAAATACTTCTACCGCAAGCTCTGCGAGGCCGAAGGTTTTTCGCTGTGCAGCGCGCCCAGTTGCCGGGAATGCAATGATGTCGAAAGCTGCTTCGGCCCGGAGGAAGGCGAAAGCCGCCTCACACGGATCAAGAACGGCATCGCCTCGGATTGAGAACCGCTTTCGTCTGTCGTACAGCCGCAGCGCTCGCGCCGCGCCATATGTCTCTTACGAACGTAGACTGACGCCTTCGGGGATTGAATGCTGTGCCTGCTGTCCGATTAGTCGCCATGCTCACTTCGGCGGGCGCCGTCATGATGGCGGTGCGGGATGCGACCCGCACCATCGCCGCCGAGCAACTGGTGTTCTCCGGGCCGTTGCTGCTCGCCTGCCTGGCGGTTGCGGCGCCTGGGCGGCCGCGGTTCACCGCCGTCATTGTTCGCGCTGGTGCACAGTTTCGCCTCGATCACCCATTGGGGCGGCCAGATTGTCTCCGGCGTCGCCATCAATTTCGTTGCTGCCGGCTCCGCCATCATTCTCGGCCAGGTTCCGGCGGCGCGCGCGCTGGGGTTCCTGGAAGCTTTTCGAACTTTCTGCCTTGCGCCTCCAGCTGAATTTCGCGCGCTCATGAAGGAAGTTGACGGCCCTGGACATACAGTGATGCAAGCACGATCGAACCGCTTATTCGGGGGTTCGAGTCGGGAGAGGGCTACCGCCAATACAGCGCTGTTGTTGAAATAGTCTGCTAACGGACCATTCGCGGTGAGTTAATGCGATTAGATCTCGTTTTGCTTCAACCGAGTTGATGCGCTGATATCAAGGGGTTCAGATAGCCGCATCGGCAGAATTGCCTCTGTCCGCGCACCGTTCAGCTCGTTGCTATCTCATTCGGATGTGTAACGAGCGCCTACTCATCAAGGTTGGCCATGGAGCCTATCGCGTAACGGATCAGGAGGCGACATGACCAAGGTTCGGGGTGACGCGCAAGCAGCCAACGTGACGGCGACAGGCCCTAGTGATCGGAGCGAGCCGTGGGGATGAGATCCAGAGGCATCAGAAATTCGAACTCGTCCAGACAGCTATCGAAATCGCCATTGAAGGTTCGAACTGCTCTATCTTTGCCCACCAAGACGATCTGATATGCGTTCTCTGCCGGGTCAAGCGCCCACCAATAGCCCTCGCGAACTGTCGATGGATCGACGGCGCCCTCCGTTGGCCAGAGGCTGGCATCAAGCCATTGCAGTAGCTCGAATTCTATCAAGTCGAATGGATCGGCATCCCCAACACGATTGGCCATTTGGCCAAAGGAATAAGAACCTACGTCGATGATCTCGGGCCGATCATCCTCCTGCCGAATGCTAATCGCCCACCAATAGCCACTCTGTATCCGCATGACTCCATCTCCAAACGTGTTCGTTCGGCCGCCGACTGCGTGAGCAGGTCAGCGGGCCAGTTGATGTGTTCAAGGAGTTTTGTTGGGCAGCTGCTGCTCGTTGTCTACGACGTAAGGGCTCCCCCATCGTCGGTTATCACGCGGCTTAGCCAAGATGCCCAGGGCCGCTTCTCTCAAGGCACGGCATGGAATTTATCCGGCGCGGTCAGGCAGTCAAGAGCGCTACAAACCTAGGCTATGAAGCCAGGGTTAGCTGTCGCTTCGTTCCACAGCTTTCATCCACCGGCACACCTGACCAGCATCTAAAGGCGCGCTCGCGGGGCAGAGCTACTGGGCGACGCCCGGTGGAGGCTTGCAGCATGGGGGAGACGTTCGAACAGGCCGCAATCCGCGAACTGCGCGAGGAAACCGGAATCCTTGTGGATCGCGTCGCGCCCCAGGTGTGAGAGCGAGAATTTGTGCTTCATTTGCCCGACGGCGAACATGTCATCGCCGAGGAGCGATTCTTCCTGATACGGGCCGATAGTTCCACAGCCGAGCGGGAGTTCATTTGCGAGAGCAGCTAAGGCAGCTTTGAGTCTCTTGGTGCTCGGTGCCGTGGCGCCGCCAACAGGATTGGCGTAATCCGCATTGCGACGTGGGAACGATATGCCTGCTATTATCAGAGCCGCCACTATTGCCGACTTGCCGCGCATGGTCGATCTCTTGTTGGAGGATGCTAGGCAAAGACACGCTCTCAACCCGACACTCTGGGCGATTGCAGATGATGCACATGAGAGGGTGGAGGAGGCGGTGAGATTCGCTTTGGAGGCGGACAAGCAGCCATTCCGGCAGAAATGGCTCGTTGCCGAGGGGGATGACGCGCTCGCCGGTCTCCTTCTTTGACGGCATCGAAAGGTCAGGGGAGCTAGAAGGCGCTATTTTGAAGTTTGTAGTAGGGTCGACATTTCCCGACCGGCTTTGCACTGCCTAAGCGTAACTGCGAATCGGAACCTTGTTGAACCACGCGCCGCTGGCGGTCGACGGGTGGCATCGTTAGGGTTTGGCGAGACTCACTTTCTTTCCAATATGATCGCGCCATAAGCCGAGCCGCTTTATTCGATATTCAACAAGTTCCGGTGAGGTCCCGAAGAAGGATGCGATCTCGGGGGCACTTTTGCCATCCGAGACCATACGCTTGATCGCGTCTCGTGGAAGCAAAGTTGCCGATGCCAAGAAATAAGCGTCGTGCTCTTCAGCGCTATCATATGTTCGACCGAAGCAGCCAGCAATCTTAGCTATCTTGGTTAGCTTGTGCCCGGCAAGAATATGCCAATACTCCTCAAGTAGCGTCACTCTTTGTCTCTCAACGGTATGGTAGTCGTTTAAAAAGACAACCCAGCTATCCTGATCGGAATTCAAGGGAACGCTCATAGCGGACCACTCGCCGCGCGACGGTCCACCAAGCGTGTTTTTTGCCTTTCCGGAAATACAGGTGGATTCCCGCAATCGTTCTACCGTAACAGAATCAACAACCAAATAAAATGGATCCAGCGGATCGCTTTTCTTCAACCCTAACTCTTGTCGGAAATCTTCGGCCGTCTGCTCTAGCTCCTCCTTAGACATGGCGATAACTTCAGCATCTATCGGCGCGCTGCTCGGTTCTGATATATCACCCTTAGTGTAGTGCTGACGAAGACACACGGCTGCGTGCAGTAGGGTTTGCACAGTCCCGGAGGACGCGTTTTTGCCAGCGCGGAAGTGGACGAATGCCACCCGATCAAAGCCAAGCTCGTGTTCATCGGCATCAGGGCCGAGCCACTCGAGCAGCCTAATTTTGGAATTGTTGTCGGGCGATCCGTCGCCCCGCTCGATGCGGGCCAGCGTGGAGAAGCTGATCCCCACAATCCCCGATAATGCCCTTATACTAAGACCTTCGCGTTCCCGCTTCTCGCGGACCGCCCCGACGAGCTTTTCTTCGAATTCGTTCATGTTCACCATTGTGCGATCAGCACACCTTGACACACTCCGCTCCAGAATGCATCCTGTGCTGGTGACACAGACTCGCACATCGGCAAGCAAAATGGAAGTGTTGTTGACCAACGATGCGCGGGCTGAGTTGCAGCGGATTGGCGACGGTTTGGACGCGCGCCAGCCCGTGGGGGTAAGGGACCGGGGAATCGTAATTCTCGGCCCACAGCCCACATCACCGACTGTCCAGGAGAAAAGTAATGAGCAACAGCAAGGAGCGGGAGGACCCGCAGCCCGATCACGGCAAGGGTCCACCAGACGGCAAAGGTCGTCCGATCGATCACGGGCGCCCCGTGCCGGATCACGGATCGTCGGCCTCGCCGGCAACTACGCCGGGCAGCTAGAGAATGTGCAACGGGCATACCCCGGAGCAACTCTCCTCCCCGATGACCATGGAGTATGGCTTCTCGCTCGCAGCCAAGTCATAGATGGTTTAGCGCGAGAAGCCATATTCCTTATTGCCTTACCAGAAACACCAGCGGTCGAGCCGCGTGGATGGGGGTTCTGGGAGCAAGATGGGCAGGTCGAATGGATCGGCCCGCGACATACCAATTTCCCTGACGGCTCGGTCTGCGCTTATCACCCCATGCTCGACAAAGCTTGGTCGCCAGGTGGTGATTTGTGCACGTTGCTCGACCTTTATAGCGTATGGGCGCTTCGTCACCTTCATTTGGTGGTGTTTGATCGGTGGCCGGGACGCCAGTATGCGATGCCTGATGAACTGGGCCAATCTGATCCCTATTATCGGCTAACTCAGTTTAAGGAGGCCGAGCTTTGCAGCTGCGGATCAAATCGGCGCTATGGCGAATGCTGCCGGCCGCATGACCTGAAACTGCCCTTTCTGTCAATTCTGCACGCCTTCAAAAGGCGTAATCTCGGTCTCGGCATCCTTGGTCGAGCGCCCCCCGCCGAAATTCCAGCGTTGATCGCCCAAGGAGGACAAAAACCTCCACCTTCCATGTTAGAGGTTCACTCTGCTCTGCGGGCGCATGTCGCGGACGTCAGCCGGAATCCGTAGCTCTACATCCCGTAAGAGATGCACGATCGGGTCAGAGGGGGAAGCATGCCGCTCCTGACGAATCCCCAATGCCAGGTGCCGACGACTTCCGAGCCCTCGAACCAAGTCGAAAAGTTCAGCTTCGGAAAATGCAGCACGCGGGCCGCCCATCATATTTTCTCAATATCGTGGTCGCCTGGACCCTTTGCCCATGGGGTCCAGCCCTTGCATAGCCGTTGCGCCAATTCGCTGTTTCGCATCTTCATTCCTACGGAATGATGGATAAAATAATGGGGTATATCCGTCGGAATAGGGAAGTCTACGAACTGCCAGCAGGTGGAATTTGGCAGAATTTACCAGATTTGTTCATCACTCTTGCACCAAATTCAACTTTAGGAGATGCTAACTCGGCCTTGGGAGGGCTGGGGGATGAGAATAAAAGCATTTGTGGCACTTGGTGCCACGGCAGCGCTGGGCGGCTGCCAAACAAGCAATCAAGCTGACTACATGCAAATAGGCTACGGGCCTAGTTTCGACGTCGCCCACGCTCAATGCGAAATGCATAAGGGGTCGGTTGACCAAGGCTATATTGCTATCGGGTCCCCGGGCTTTGTTGCGGGGGCCGGAATCGGCAATGCCCTCGGCAACTTGGCTGCCGAAGACCAGTATATGAAGAACTGCCTCATCCTAAGCGGGTGGAAGCGTGCCCCGCATGGCCAGAGTGCCACGGCAGCTCCAGCCGTTGCTGGTGGCGCGCCACCGACACCCTATGGGATCCAGCGCGCACCTGGCAGCTGGATCAATACGGCGCTGCTGGACTGGTCAGACGCGAATAACAAGTGCGTCGCCGGCGACAAGGCCGCGTGTGGGACTCGAGCGAAGCTTGGTGCGCAACTGAGAGCCGCCGGCATAAACCCGGCGCCGGTCTAGGGGCCATGCAGTGGAACCTGGCGATCTGCCTTGGCATCGTTCTAGCATTGAGCGGCTGCGCAGCGGATTATCTCAATCACTACGACAGCGTGACGCTCTCTGCCGGCGACGCCAATCGCGCCAATAGCCTCGCCCAGACAGTCGACCCGTTCAACCCGAACAGTCAGAACACGCATATCGAGGGCGACGGCCAGCGAACAGCTGGAGTCATCCAGGCCTTTCGCGGAATCCCGCTGACACCGCCAGGCCAAGGTGCGCGCCAAGGTGGCGGCGGGGACTCTGGCAATCATCCATGCGATCTGCGCAATGGGGTTGACAGCCTAGGCCGGGCTTGCGGTGAACGTGCCGCCGAAGCGAAACCGGGCGGCCGCACCGGACATGAGGCGAACTAGCAATGCTGCGTAGAATGCGATCGCCTCGCCGGAGGCCACTTGGCGTGGTGCAAAGGCGCCTGATCTTGGTGACGGTGGCCGCGGCTGGCGCTCTGGCTGCGCAAACGGCCATGCAACACAGCGACCGCATACCTGAGTTCCATCTGCCGAACTGGACCAGCGCGGGCTTGGCGACGATTGCCGGCGTGGCATCCGTCATCGACGGCGACACGATCGAAATCCACGGACAGCGCATCCGCTTCAACGGCATCGACGCGCCGGAGAGCCAGCAGCTTTGTAAAAATGCGAGCGGGGCCGACTATCCCTACGGCCGGCGATCGGCACAGGCGCTTGACACCTTCCTGGCCGCGTCGAAGCCAGTGCAATGCACATTCGTGACCTGGGATCGCTATCACCGCTTTGTCGGCGACTGCCAGCGTGCCGATGGCGCCAGCGTGGGCGCTTGGATGGTCGAGCACGGCCAAGCGATCGACTGGCCCCGCTACAGCCATGGTGCCTATGCAGCGCAGCAGGGGAAGGCGGAAGCGGCGAAGGTCGGGCTGTGGGTCGGAAAGTTCCAAGCGCCGTGGGAATGGCGCGCCGGGCATGGAGACAATGCCCAACCGGCGGTGAGCCAACCGCTCGGCACCATCAGCCGTCAACAGGTAGCGCAAAGCTACTCATGCCAGCCGCGGCGGAAATGCTCGCAAATCAGCTCGTGCGACGAGGCTCAATGGTATCTCAGTAATTGTCCGTGGGGCGGCAAGCTCGACCGGGATGGCGACGGGCAGGCGTGCGAAACCTTATGCTAGGAATGGCGACGATGACAGCGAGACTAATTGGACTGGCTGTGGCTTTGTGCCTGCCCTTTCAGATGGTTGCGCTTGCGGCGGGAGAACCGACTGTGGTCTCCTGCAAGTTTGAGCACCTGCCTCCGATGCTGCTAACGTTCCGTGGCGGGATGGGAGCTAACGACAATACTCTGCAAGTCGGACAAACCCCGCCCGTTTCGTTAAGCGTCGGATCAAGTTTGATGGTTGCCGAAATAGGGGCACAGGAGCTGACGTTTGGCGAGTTCCGCGCTTAGGGCGTGAGACTAGGCAGCGCGATCAATATCGTGACCTTTTCCGCCACCTCTTCAAGGGTGGCGGTCAGGCGGTTTATCTGCGAAGCGGTTGCCAAGCAGCAAAACTGTGCGTCGACCGTGGGTCAACTGGCGATCGCCGCCGACTCGACGGCAAAATCTGCTCCTGTGAAGCAACGCAGGAGGCGAACGATGGAATTCTTTTGCGGACTGGACGTAGCGATGGACGAGACAGCGGTGTGGATCGTCGACGATCATGGCGTTGTGCATCTTGAGACGACGGCGGTGACAGATTGCGTGCTTGACCCCGAGGCGCTACCCGTCCGGCGAGGTCGATAATGACGGACATATCTCGCGCCGTGGCGACAATCAGTTGCGCGGGCTGCTATACGAGGCGGCCGCAGTCATCCTGAACCGGTCGACGGATACTAGCACACTGCGAACCTGGGCTTTGGAGCTGAAAGAACGGCTTGGCTTCAAGCGAGCGGCCGTGGCTCTGGCGCGCAAGCTGGCGGTGATCATGCATGCGATGCTCCGGACGGGCGAGCTGTTCGATCCGCACGGAGGAACGCCTGCCGCAGCCTGATCCTGCATACGCTTGCCGGCGACGATTTCCTCACGTCATTCAACCGATAGCGTTCTTCCAGGACGCACCGAGCTGTCCCTGCCGGGACGTGGCTGAGATCATTCCGCGAAGCGGGAAGCAACTGCCTCGGTAAGCAGATTGCGCCTCGGCCTGAGATGGCGCGACTGCCATTTGACTTGGCGGGAAGAGGCGTCGATCTGACCATGGAGTTCCGTTCAACGAGAGGAACTCGCCATGGCTACCCTGTCGACCGATGCACCAATCTCTCCGCTTCGCCAGCGCATGCAGCACGACATGCTCATGCGTGGCCTGGGCTCCCATACCCAGCAGGACTACGTTCGTCACGTCCGGCGCTTCGCTGTGTTCCTTGGTCGCTCGCCCGACACGGCGACGGCTGAGGACATCCGTCGATTCCAGCTGCATCAGCATGAGAGCGGCGTCGGCCCTGCGACGATCAATGGCGCGGTCTCGGCACTGCGGTTCCTGTTCATCGTGACGCTGAAGCGTCGGGATCTGGCGCGTGCGCTGGTGATCATGAGGTATTAGCGCAAGCTGCCCGAGGTGCTGAGCGTGGAGGAAGCGGCGCGGCTGCTCGAAGCCGCACCCGGCATCGAGTACAAGGCCGCGCTCGGCGTCGCCTATGGCGCGGGCCTGCGCGTGTTCAAGTTGCGCACCTCAAGATCGACGACATCGACTCGACACGCATGCTGATCCGCGTCGAACAGGGCAAGGGACGCAGGGACCGCAACGCTATGCTCTCGCTGCAATTTCTGGAACTGCTCCGGCTGTGGTGGCGCGAAGGCAGGTGGCGCGGGGTGATGCTCCCCCATGGCTGACTGTTCCCCGGGGCGCAGCTTCACCGCGCCGATCTCATCGAGGCAATTGCACCGCGCAGTCCAGGAGGCAGCCAAAGTCGCCGGCATCCGCAGCTCACACCTATGTCGGCCTCCGTTAACTTGCCGCGAGCTGGCTTAACTAGGACGTTGCTCATACCTACTCCTCGCATGGACGAGAGCATCTCGCCCCCATCGGTAGTCTTTCGCCGAACAGAGTGAGGTCAGCCGGCGCGTGCGGCCTTTGTGCGATTACGTCCACCTGCCGCTCTTTTAACGCTACGCACGGAGACGGCTTTGGGAGCCACGACGTCGCCGAGCCGCTCTATACGGAGGGGCGCGCGCGAGGGAAGGCGAACGACGAGTTCGAGTTGCCCCCCGATCGCCTCGACGTAGCTTTTAAGAGTAGACAAGTACATGTCGGCTTGTTTCTCGATCTTCGAGACCGAAGGCTGCTTGATCTTGAGGACCGAAGCGATTTCGGCCTGGGCCTTTCCAGCGGCACGCCGCAAATCGCCGAGACTCTCGACTTCTCCCCTTAACTCTTCGAAACGCGCGTCGACCCGCTCCCGACGATCCTCGGGGAGCGCAGCGATTAGGTCATCAAGCTTGCGTCCCATCACTTCTTCTCCTTCTTCGCCGCCGCCAAACGGTCGAGATGCCCTTGATAGCGCTTGTCCGCCTTGGCGATCAGACGTTTATAGAAGCGCTTCTCACTCACGCCCGACTTATCGCCGGCGACGAGCAGGATCGCCTTCCGCTTCCGGTCGAATGCGAACGCAACCCGCCAGACACCATCATCAGCATCGAAGCGAAGTTCTTTCATGTTCGCGAACGACGAGTCATTCAAGGTATCCGCATGCGGTCGCCCCAGCTGGGGCCCAAACACACCGAGCAGCTTAGCGGAGGCCAATAGCTCATCTTGGACTGTCTGGGGCAACGCCTCGAACTCCCCATCGAACTCATCGCCAAAAACGACTTCCCAAGTCATATATAGCTCCTAGGCTATGTGGTCAACATCATCAAGCTGCCGAACGATAGTCTGCGGCCGAAACAAGGTAGGCGCGGTCGACGATAATCCGGCCGCCGTTGACACGACTGGCAATTCGCGACCTGTCTGCGCTATCGAGCGGCATCGTCACCGGCGTTCTGACGGGCATGGCCGGCGCGTCAGGGGAATCGCTTCAGGTTAACGTTGATTTTTGACGGATGAGATTTTCGAGATAGTGGCCGTTGAGATTGGCGAGTTTTCGTC